>JAGODS010000230.1 GCA_017998135.1 Bacteroidales bacterium | reverse complement strand
CCTTAACACATAATAATTGTTTAAACCCATACTCGTGTAATTATAATAGGTATTACCATATGTAGAACTATTCTCATCAACAGCTACAACTAAATTACTCCCTGTCCATGTAAATGGTGTACCAAGTGTGACAGTAACCCAACCTGTTGATGAACCTGAATTAAACGTTCCTGTGAATACTTGTGTTAAATTAGCTGTTGTAATCCAAGCACTAGTTCCGCTAAATGTTGAAGTTGACGTATTACCAAGATATATTACCCAAGTTTTATTACCTGAAATAGTTGCACCTGATGCTACATAAAAAGCAATTTGAGTAATTGATTGACCAGATGTACCGCCGCCTGCGGTTATTTCAGCAGCAGTATAGATTTGCTGCGAATAGCTGTACGCATAAGTAGATGTAGTCCCAGTATATACAGGAACCCAATTAGTATTGCCGGTTCCGGTTCCAATGGTAACGGTTGTCTGCGAATAAACCGGCATAACCAAAAAAGTAGCCAACATAAAAAACAGAACCCCTAAGAGATTCTTTTTCAATTTAAAAAAAGTAGAATTAGTTTTCATTGTAGTATATATTTATAATTTAATTAAAAAAATCAATCTGCAAAGATAATAAATTTTGATATAATATAATACGTAAAACTACTTGTTTAGGTTTTATTAACTTTACTTAAAAATAAAATTGAGATATTCTTAATTAGCTGATATATAACATTTAATAAAAATATTAATTAAAAAAGTTGATAAATATCAAGTATTTAATAAGCCTTCTCTTAGTCTTTATAATCGAACGTTAATTAGTGTCCATCCATAAAGTCGGTTTTTTTGTCATATTGAGCGTAGCGAAATATCTAATTCCTTATTTTACAGATTCTTCGCTGCGCTCAGAATGACAATATGGAGTTTATTCTATAATTTAGGGATGCACACTAATTATTGACACATTATAACCTGAATTATTCACAAATTAGGCTGAAGCCATTAATGATAGGGACTTAAACAAACCACGACCTAAAGGTCGTGGCTACTAAATAAATTGCTTTATACAATGCATGGTTTTAAATTTATATTTTATATATTCATAATCTATTGATTATAAATGTTTCATAATGTTTATGCGCACTCATAAATCTATTCAAAGGTGCTTATGAGATCGCTTCGCTTAGTTCACATTTGCAAAATGTGAAACATTTATAGTTTTGGCATAATATTTGATGGTTTATAAAGGTTTGGAAGAAGAATTTTATAAAATTTATTTAAATAAAATAGGAAGATAAATTTAAGACGAAGCGTAGACACTTCGCCTAACGGGACAGTAAAGATAAAAAGTAATGGAGACTTCTAAAAACTAATAAAAATTTAACCTCACCCTTACCCTCTCCTAAAATTATGCGCAATCATAAATTGATTCAAATGTGCTTATGAGATCGCTTCGCCTAGTTAGGAGAAGGAAGACGGAGTTTTTAGAGATGTTTTTAATATATTAAAAAATACCGAAAAAACCAATTTACTATCCCTAAACTATCCGAAGACTATACCTAAACTATCCCTAAACTTATCGTAACAACACTGATAAGACACGTATAATAATAGGGAGGAAAGCTAAATGAAATAGTTCAGCAATAGTATTGCAAACTTATATCATATTTTCTTATGGGTACCTTAAAAAACTCAAAAAGTATAACCGCTAAGTCGCCAAGACGCTAAGAAATATAAGAAAAATGTAAAATTTACTATTATAACCAAATTCTTTTTACTTTGTATAAATCAAAAATGGTATCTTTTGATCATAAATGTTTATGCGCAACTATAAATCTATTTAAAGGTGCTTATGAGATCGGTTATTCGCAATATTTAATTGATTATAATGGTGCTCATGAGGTCGCTTCGCTTAGTACGCTTAGTTCACATTTGCAAAATGTGAAACATTTTATAGTTGTCTGATAAATCTCTTACCTGTTTTGCCTATATCGCTGGTTAGTAGGACAAAATAGCTGCCTGGTCTGAGGTTGTTTATTTTTACTCTTTTTGAATGTTTTCCGGGCTGGTATGTTTGTTCTGAAAAAATTCCAACTCTATCCCCTTTAATATCATATATTTCAATTCCCGCTTTGGCTTGCTGCTTTATTTCAAAGCATATATCTATATAATCAGATGCTATTGAGGGAGTAATGGCTAAAGAAGATAGTTTGTCTGAAACAGGCTTTATTTCATCAAAACCTCTGCTTTTCATATCCCAAAAGCCCGTATAAACTTCAAGATTACCGTCATTATTCCTGCCGTCTATCCAGAAAGGCATAATATAGGAGCCAGAGGATAAGATCTGTGTATATTCTCCTATATGAAAATTCCCAACCAATGCTGAATCAAGCCTGCTTGATTTGCTCGTTACTTTGTTTTGGATAAAACTCTCTCCACCATCTTTTGACCATGCTAAATAATAATCTGCTTTAATATTATTTTGGTCTTCACGTCTGTCATACCAACCAAGCACTACTATGCCCTTATTATTAACATATACGCTCGGATGATGCTGTTCTCTGACTATCCCTTTTTCATCATTATTAATAATTTTCGGGCTGCTCCAGTTAGCGCCCCCATCTTCAGATTTTGAAAAATAAATATCAAACCCATTAGCTTCTTTCTTTTCTAAACCATTAGCATTCCAGGTTAAATAAAGATTACCTTTGTATTTACTATTACTGTTATCAATAGCGAGTTGTGAATTACCGAGATTACGTTTAAGATTTATTTTAGACTGATATTTCAAATCTTCTTTTCCCATCTGGTCTTTAGACCATCTCGGTATTTGTAAAGGGAATAAATAACGGGCATAACTAAAGCTTAATCCCTCATCTTCCGATTTACTGAAGAATATACCAAAATCAAAAGTATCAGTAGTGTCCCTATAAGAATGATAGGTCAGATACACTTTTCCATTGTCGTCTGCCACTATTGACGAATACTGGCAACCGGGTTGCGTTCCTGATATTTTTAAGCTTTTTCCAAAATTCAAATCTCCTTCCTGCATTTTTTTTACCATTATCTCCGCTGTATTACTTTTATATTGTCCATATAGCTCTGTCAGGCTTAAATACAGATTGTTAGTACCGGGCTTGATTAAACTTGGGGCAGCACAAATCCATTGTTTATCAGGGAAACGCCCGAAAAATTCGGTTATATCCCTGTTTAAGCCAGACGCACCGATAATATCATTTCCTTTAGCAGCTCGCTTAAATGTCAAACCGCCATCTTCAGAAAATGCCCAAAACATTTTAGCATAAATAGTATCATTACTTGTCGTACCGAAATACAGATAAATCCAGGTAAAATAAAGCTTTCCGTTAGCATCAAATACCAAAACAGGGTCACCTCCTCCCAGTATTAATGCCGATGAATGCGGTTGAGTATTTATTGTAGCTTTTTTCCAGTTCTTTCCATAATCCATACTCGTATATATGTAAAAGACCATATTATAATTTGAAAGACTCATAAAAGAAACTACTATATTATTGCTGTCTTTGGGATTAATAGCACAATGCAGCTCTCCTTCCTTACTTCCTTTGGTATTAGACATATTTATTTCTCCAGTCAGACTTTTCTCCTCAGTTTCTTTTGCTTCATTTTCAATATGTTCCCTGCCCAATAAATATAGATTATTCTTAAACACCTTTTCAGCAGGACTTACCTTAAATTTATCTTTAATCAATTTCTTATATAAAGTATCAGTCTGCGACGACAATTTACCTTGTAATAATAGACTTATTACGAACATTATCAATAATTTATTTTTCAATTATTATATATATTTTATTAATTTATAATCGGGCAAAAATAGTCTTTTATTTCATTTCAGTATTAAAAGTATTCTATTAACACTAATATTTAAAACGCTTAAACCGCTGTTTAATTATACCCAATCTATATTATTCCTATATGCCTAAAACTAAAGGTAGGGGCTATTGATTATAAATGTTTATAATATAAATAAGATTTAGGATTAAGCTTGCAGTCGTCTCTCTATTTATATAAAGAAAAAAATATTATATATTTGCAGAAATTATTTTAACTATGAATTTATTAAGGCTTTACTTGATTTTATTATTATTTAATTTGTTTAATTATAGCCGTGCAGATGAAGGTATGTGGTTACCAATATTGCTTAAAGATACCAAATACGAGGAGATGGTTAAAAAAGGTCTTAAACTGCCTGCCGAGGCTATTTATAGTATTAATAACTCCAGCCTTAAGGATGCAGTCGCTCTATTCGGCGGAGGCTGTTCCTGCGAACTGGTATCTGATAAAGGGCTTATCTTTACCAATCATCATTGCGGTTACGGAACTATTCAGGAACATAGCAGCTTAGATAATGACCTGCTCACTAATGGCTT
>JAGODS010000229.1 GCA_017998135.1 Bacteroidales bacterium | reverse complement strand
CGTTAACATTACAAGCGCTGAAAAAAAATAAAAATAATAAATAATAAAAGCGAAGTTTTCTTTTTAATAATAGCTTCCATAAAAAAATCCAATTTATAAATAAAACTAAAAAAAAAGTTTTATATAAATTAAAACAGCAAAGACAGGGTCAAAACAGCGGCATTTCAGGCTTTTTTCAACGTAAAAGCAAAAGTTGAACCTATGCCGATAGTACTTCTCACATTAACAGACTGGTTATGCACCTCTATAATATGCTTAACAATGGCAAGCCCCAGCCCGGTACCGCCCTCCTCACGTGAACGCCCTTTGTCCACTCTATAAAAGCGCTCAAACAAGCGCGGTATATGATGCTGAGCAATGCCGGCACCATTATCAGTTATCTCAAAAAGAAAATTTTCCTCCATATCAAAGATGCCTATAGTCGTTTTGCCGTTTGCTTTACCGTAGTTTATCGAATTATCAACCAAATTGATGAGCACCTGCCTGATTTTATCCTTATCTGCAAACACATAAACAGACGTCTCATTTTTATACTCGCAAAGCAAAGTTATATTTTTCTTTTTTGCCTTTATTTCAAGAAAATCAAAAACCTCTCTAATTAAATGTTTTATATCAAATTTCTCCATTTTAAGCTCAATCTCCCCCGACTCAAGCCTGGAAATCTTTTCCAGATCATTGATAATGGAAATCATCCTATCAAGACTCTTCTCTGCTCTCTGCAGATATTTTACATTTATTGACTTATCATCAATGCCGCCTTCAAGCAGCGTCAGAATATAGCCCTGTATATTAAATACAGGCGTTTTCAATTCGTGCGATACATTGCCTATAAACTCACGCCTGTAATTCTCCAGCTTCTTTAGCTCTTCTATCTCCTTTGCCTTGTCTTCAGCCCATTTGACAACGTCCTGGTTCACGCGCTCTATTACTTTCTCATCAGCTTTTGGATAATATTTCTTCTTCTCCTCGTCCGAAATCTTTATTTTATGAATTGTCTTATAAATCAACTTTATTTTTTCATAAATAAAATTATCAAGAGTATATCTGTAAATCAACCACGAACTAACAAACAAAATAATATTAATGGCTACAAACTGTAGCCAGTTAAAATTACCGAAAATAATACCCGTTACAAGATAAAGAACCGAGAAAATCAAGATAACAATGACTGAGAGATTAAAAGCTATTATTTTTGGTTTATTAAACATATAATTAGCATAGTTTTACCCCTAAAGGTTTTTTTGTATATTTATTAGTTGATATTAATTAAAAAATTTTCACTTTTGCAAAATATGAACTAAGCAAAGCGATCTCATAAGCACCTTTAAATAGATTTATGATTGCGCATAAACATTTAAAATACAACATTCAAAATTCCTCCTACCGCTCATACTTATATCCCACACCCTTTATAGTCTTAATATTATCAATATTAAGCTTTTCGCGAATTTTTCTTATATGCACATCAATAGTTCTATCTCCAACTACTACATCGTCGCCCCAGACACGCGCAAAAATCTCATCCCTGCTAAAAACCTTATTCGGCTTGCTCGTCAACAAAGCCAGCAACTCAAATTCCTTTTTAGGCAGCATTATCTCCTTATTATTAATTATTACAACATATTTTTCCTTGTCTATTATCAAATCATCCATTAAAAAAACCTGGGCTGCTGCGTCAGTCTCCGTTAGCTTATGCCGCCTCAACAATGCTTTAATCCTGCTCACAAGCACACGAGGCTTGATAGGCTTGCTCACATAATCATCGCCGCCTGCCTCAAAGCCCGCTATCTGCGAATAATCTTCGCTCCTCGCCGTCAGAAACAATATCAAAGGCTGTATCTTAAGATTAATCTGCTTTAACTCCCTGCAAGTCTCAATACCATCCATTCCCGGCATCATCACATCAAGAATTACAAGATGCGGATTTACTGACTCCGCTAATTTTAAAGCCTCTTCGCCGTTCTTCGCAGTAAAAACGTTATAATTCTCCTTTATCAGGTTATAACTCAAAAATTCAAGAACATCATCCTCATCATCAACCAGTAAAACCCTGTATTCATTATTTTCCATATTAAAAAAATGCAAATATACAGTAAAAACTTTTTCCCAATATTATATAATTGTTAATTTTTATTTTTTATATCCACATACTAAGCTATAAAACCTTATATGATTTATAAACTTGTTTGATTCTTTCCCTTCACAGGCACGCTTCTCGCAAATAAAAAACTATAATTGAATTGCATACACAATATTTAATTTCTGTAAAACTATAAATTATATCTCATAGTACCTCTGTGTAATCTCTGAGTACCTCTGCGCCTTCTCTGAGTACCTCTGTGTAATAATTTTAAAATACCCCTCTTTATAGATGCACACAAATTGAGCATTGCTCCGCTTAAATTGCTCTTCAACCTGTCAAATTTCGCCTTCTTAACTATTTAATTCGCCTCCGATTCTTCTAAATTGGCGTTTGAAATAGTTAAATTCGGCTTTGACTAACTAAAATCATTATCAATTCGACTATCTCAATGCCCAATCTGACTATCTCAATGCCCAAAGTAATCTTCGCAATTCCGAATTATTTTTCCTCAAAGCCCAATCTCTGAACCTTTGTCATCAATCTAAATACTATTTTAATCAATCCTATTAGTTTAAAACCTAATACTATAATGATTTCTGACAGGAAAAACACTAAACAATATAAACTGACAAAAAGACAGAAATAAAAATTACTTAAATATGTCAGTTCTTCTACTGTTATTTTGTCATATATATCAAATTAACAAATAAATAATAAGTTTTAATATAATTTTATGATTTTTTATGAAAATTTAACAATCTGGCACAATTTTTGATGCTAATTTTTTTAAAATAAATTAAAATTTAATATTATGACAAAAATTACAATTAAAGTACCGATTCCCATCAACTCCCCGATGGAAATGGAAATCCTCTGCGACGCAATAAATACTAAAAATACCGAAATGGGCGTCCTAAGTCCTGTTAAAAATTTTATTACTCAGGAATTTAACGACCTCCTTAGCCTTGAGAAACTCAAAAGAACTCAGGCAAGGCAGTTCCACGCCGCTGCTCAGGGATACACCGAAGAAGCTGACAACGCCCTCGGTATCGGGCTGCAGCAAAATGTTTATACTATAGGCACTATTTATAACCTCTTAACCAAATTCAGAGATATTCTCCTGATTAAATACATCAATAATGAGGAAAAAATCAGCGACTTCGGTTTTAATGTTACTATGGAACGTAAAAGAGGGAAAGTTACGGTTAAAGTGGATATACCTATCCGAAAACCTGATACAATCTCTAAACTCTGTAACGACCTTATCGCCAAACATACTGATATGGGGCAGGACAGCCCTCTCGCTCAGGACGATATTGACGCTCTCTCTACTCAACTCGGTATAGAAAACTCTAAAAGAACCCTCGCAAGACGCACTCATAACCAAGCTCAAAGCGCCACTAACGACGCTGACGTCGCACTCGGCTCGGCTAAAGGACAATCTAATAAAACAGTAAACACCCTTTACTATACTGTTAACCTCGTCAAAAAAACTTTGCTGATTCACTACCGCGGATACGAAGAACACCTCAGCGAATGGGGCTTCAACGTCGTTATCGGTCAGGCTCACATGCCGGGTTACAGATACCAGGAAAACTTTAATATTAACCTTAACGCCGCTGTTACTTACTACTTGCCCGTTACAAACCTTAACGGTAAAACTAACATACAAATTAATAACAAAGGGCAAGCCCCCATTGAAGCTGTTCTCGTCCCCTCTCAACAAGACGACCCCTCCGGTATATGGCCTGTTATCATAGGCGGGCAAATTGCCGAATTTCTACTCTCTAATCAGGAACTCGGCCATTTCACTACCGCCAACTTCCTCCGACTTCGAAACCAAAGCCAGGATGACAACACTACAGTCGCAGTTACTATTTTCAAATAATTTTTTTTTCTTATAAACCGCTTTATTTTTAAGGATATTATCTTAATTTAAGATAATATCCTTTTATTTTAAATTAATTAATTTTGTAAAATGTTTTTCCAAAATATATTATGCAAAATAAAGATATAAACAAAGAAATAAAAAAAGATATAGAAATATCTCGTTGTTATGGTTTAGCTGAAGGTTATGCTAATATAATTAAAAATCATAAATCCATTAATGCTAATGAAGCTATGAAATCTGATGGACCTTTTTATTGTCCTTATTGCCTATCAGATGCTATAATAAGAAAATGTGATAACAAAAAACATCATTTTGCACATAAAGCAAAATTAAGTGCTATTTTACAAAATAAAGATAATATTCTTCACACAGAATGTATTAATGAAATATTACAAAAGCTCAAATCTAAATTTCCTGATGGAAATTGGG
>JAGODS010000228.1 GCA_017998135.1 Bacteroidales bacterium | reverse complement strand
AATATATTTTTGCGGATAGAAAATATTAATTGAATTAAAGATAATTATAGTATTCAATGGAGATTAAAGAAGATTTTAAGAAAAAACAAAAGGAATTTGCCAAATTAATTATGTCTAATATAAGCGATGATAGAGGGCAATGGACAATAAAAGGTTTCATCGATATATACAAAAATATTTATACACTGTCATCAGATACAAAAATAATTTCTAAAATTCTTGAGATACATCTATTCCATAGAATCCTGGCATTTGCAGAGTCCAATAATTATAATATTGTTTTAGCTGAACATCAGAATTATTACCCTGATATAACTTTTGTTAGCAGAAAAAATAATAAAATAAAATTTGCTGTTGATTTTAAAACTACTTATAGAAAGCCAGATAATCAAAAATTTTGTAATGGTTTTACTTTAGGTTCTCACGGTGAATATTTTATTAACAGGACAAGCAAAAAAAACATTCAGTTTCCTTATAAGGAATATAAAGGACATTTTTGTTTGGGTATTATTTATGATAGGACTGAAGACTCTTCTATTGATGAAACTAAAACCTATAATTTGAATCAATTGCAATCTATAGCTTCAGTTGTCAGGAACTTCAGTGTTTTTATTGCTGAAAAATGGAAAATAGCAAGCGATAAAGGCGGCAGCGGAAATACTGCTAATATTGGTAGTATTAATTATATTGACGATATTATTAACGAGAAAGGAATGTTTTCTAAATTGGGAGAAGACTGGTTTGATGACTATTGGATGAATTATGGGAAAATTACAATAAAAGATAAAAATGGCAAACTAAAAAAATTAACCAACTTACCTGATTTTATTAAATACAGAAAAGGCGACCCTTCACTTATAATTGCAAAACGAAGCAGTAAAGATGAAAACTAAGATTATAGTTCCTCCGATAAAAAGCCAGGGTATTAAAACTAAACTAGTCCCTTGGATTAAGTCTCTGATACCTTCAGGAACTGGTACCTGGATAGAACCTTTCTCAGGTACAGGTGTTGTTGCTTTTAATGTCGGTTTTAAAGAAACCCATATTTATGATATTAATCCACATTTAATTAATTTTTATAAAGCTATACAGTTAAAAGAAATTACTCCTTTAATAGTAAGGAGTTTTCTTAACTGCGAAAGTGAAAAATTAAAGCAAGCAGGGGACGAAGGTTATGAACATTATCGATTTATCCGTAACAGGTTTAATACAAATTTCAGTCCTCTCGATTTTTTGTTTCTTTCAAGGGCAGGCTTTAATGGAATGGTACGTTTTAACAATAAAGGTCAATGGAATATACCTTTTTGTAAAAAACCTGAAAGATTCAGTAAGGCATATATTACTAAAATAGTAAACCAGGTAGCTAATGTAGCTTGTCTGCTCACTCCCTACTGGAAAATTGAATGTAAAGACTTCAGGGAAGTCATTTCCTCTGCTTCTGAAAATGATATAATATACTGTGACCCGCCTTACCACGGTCGTTATGTTGATTACTATAACGGTTGGACTGACAAAGATGAACAAGACTTATTTTACCTTCTTAACAATACAAAAACCAGATTTATCCTCTCTACTTGGCATCATAATGATTACAGGCAAAATGATATGATTAACAAATACTGGAAAAAATTTAACATAATAACCAAAGACCATTTCTATCATTCAGGCGCTAAAATTGAAAATCGTAATTCCATTGTAGAAGCCCTTGTTTATAATTTTCCATCACATATCAGCAAACAAGATTATGAACTAATACCTGAAGGCGAACAACTCGCCTTGTTTGAGAAAAGAGAAATATATATTGAGGAAAGATTGAAACACACAAATTCCTAATACCTTTATCAAAAATGTTGAAAACTCAACTGAGAATATATTTAATTCATTACACCAAAAGGTATTAAAATAAAAACAATTCTTTTAATAATATAACATAGTTATTCATTTACAAACGAGCGATAGTTTTAATGGTAAGAACTTTTTATGAGATGTTAATGCGATTGCTATACTATTTCAAAGCGATTGTTGTAGGTTAGTAATGCAATAGCAATTAGATAGTAATGCGATAGTAATGAGATAGCAATGCGATGGCAATGATATGGTAAGATTTATTAAATTGATTTTTAGAGTATTTCTGATTTATATTTATCAGTTTTTCTTCCTAACCCCAAGAATTATTAAAATTTGATTGCTAAGATGCTAAGAAGAAAGTACTTTATGGATAGATACTAATTTGTTGTTTTTAAAAGTTAAACGGAGAAGAAAGGAAGTTAAACGGAGAAAAATCCATTTAGGGGACTTCTAAAAACTAAAAAATTTAACCTCACCCTTACCCTCTCCTAAAATTAGGAGAGGGTAAACGTAGTTTTTAGAGATACCCTTTATATATTATTTCTTAAAAGACTGCGTTAAAATTCTATGTAACTAAAGGATTATTAATAAATAATAAAATTTTAGGGGGGTGTTTAATTTTTAGGCTTATAAGACAGATTAAATTAGCTTTTGTAACTTTTTAATTCTTTATTCAAAAATTTTTTATTTCTTTGCAGATTAATTAAATATTTTTATTTTATGAAATATAGGTTTTTTGTTTTATTATCAGGCATTATGCTTTTTTCTCAGATTAAGCTTAAAGCTGATGAAGGGATGTGGCTATTATCTTTAATTGAAAAGTTCAATTATGCTGATATGCAAAAGCAAGGTTTTAAACTGACCCCGGAACAGATTTATAGTATAAATAAATCATCACTCAAAGATGCTGTTTGTCAGTTTGCAGGTGGATGTACATCCGAAATTGTTTCCTCTGAAGGTCTTTTGTTAACTAATCATCATTGCGGATATGGCAGTATTCAGGCATTGAGTTCTGTTGAGCACGATTATCTTACTAATGGCTTTTGGGCTTATAGTAAAGGTGAGGAGTTGGCTTGTGAAGGGCTGACAGTTAAGTTTTTGGTAAGGATGGAAGATGTGTCCGAAAAAATTTTGAGTCCTTTACAGGATACAATGTCTGAAAATTCAAGATATGCCAAAATACTGGAGATAGCTAAGAATATAGAAAAAGAAGCTATTAAGAATACTCATTATGAAGCTCAGGTTAAGAGTTTTTTTAATGGTAATCAGTATTTTCTGTTTATTTTTGAGACTTTTAAAGATGTAAGGCTGGTAGGTACGCCTCCTAATTCTATTGGCAAATTTGGTGGCGATACTGATAATTGGATGTGGCCCCGCCATACCTGCGACTTCTCTATGTTTAGAATTTATATGAGTCCTGACGGAAAGCCCGCCACATATTCTAAAGATAATATACCATTAAAACCTAAACATTTTCTCCCTGTTTCTTTAAACGGGGTCAAGAAAAACGATTTCGCAATGATTATCGGTTTTCCAGGAACTACTGACAGATTTCTGACTTCTTACGGTGTGCAGATGGCTATTGAAAAATTAAATCCTTCTATTGTTAAAATCAGAGAAAAGAAACTTGAGATACTTAAAGAGGATATGAATAATAGCGTTGATGTTAGAATTAAATATTCTGCCAAATATGCAGGTATTTCAAATTACTGGAAATATTATATGGGTCAGACAAGAGGTCTAAAAAGACTTAAAGTATATGATAAAAAAGTGGATATTGAAAAGCAATTTACTAGTTGGCTTAACAGCGATTCAAGAAGAAAAGCTTTGTATGCAGATGCTTTGCCTTCTATCGCTAAGGCTTATGCTGAAATCAGCAAAACAACAGTGCTAAGGATTTATTTATCAGAGGCAATCTGGAGAGGTCCTGAAATAATAGGTATGAGCAGGTCTTTTTTTAATCTTTATAACTTGATGAATGATAAAAAAACTGATAAAGCCAGGATTAATAAAGAAGCGGAGAATCTGAAAAATTCTTTGGATAAATATTTTAAAGATTATAATCTGACAACTGATAAAAAGTTGTTTGCTGCTATGTTTACTATGTTTTATAATGATGTAAAAAAAGAAGAGCAACCTAAAATTATTATTGATATTGCTAAAAAACATAAAAATGATTTTAACTCTTATACAGAGAGCGTTTATAAAAATTCAATTTTTACAGATAAAAATAAAATATTAGCTTTTCTTAATAATCCTAAAATCAAGATTTTAAAGAATGATGAAGTGTTTAAATTTTATCTTGAGTTAAAAACTTTCTCTGAAGACCTGAATAACAAAACAGAAAAAAGTTATAATTTGATGGATAGAGGAAACCGTCTTTTTGTTAAAGGTCTTATGGAGATGCAGCCTGATAAAAAATTCTATCCTAATGCCAATTCAACAATGCGTATGACTTATGGCACAGTTCAGGATTATTATCCTGCCGATGCTGTTCATTATGATTATGTTACTACTCTTAAAGGGGTTATTGAAAAAGAGGACCCAGCAAATGATGATTTTATTGTTCCTGAAA
>JAGODS010000227.1 GCA_017998135.1 Bacteroidales bacterium | reverse complement strand
GTTATGACTATTTATGTTTATGAGGATAAGGATTATGAGAAAACTCTTGAAATATGTGATAATACATCCCCTTATGCTTTAACCGGAGCAGTATTTTCAAATGACAGATATGCATTAATGAAAGCTTGCCGCGCATTAAGATATGCGGCAGGTAATTTTTATTTTAATGATAAACCAACAGGTGCTATGGTAGGACAGCAGCCCTTTGGCGGCTCCCGGGCTTCGGGAACTAACGATAAAGCCGGTAGTTTTCTTAACCTGCTACGATGGACCAGCCCCAGAACTATTAAAGAAACACTTTTACCTGCAACCGATTTCAGGTATGATTATATGAAATAATATTTTTAACCTAACCTAACAGATTTTTATAACCTGTTAGTTTTTTTTAATTTAGAATTTAATAAATATATATTATGAAAATGTTACTTAATGGACAATGGGTTGATAAAACTGAAAAAATTAATGTTTACGACCCTTTTGATAATAGTTTGATTGATACTGTGCCTGCCGCTGATGAGAAAGATGCTTGTCTTGCTATTGATGCTGCTGTTAAAGGTTTCGAAGTATCTAAAAAATTAACTATAAAACAGAAAGCAGATATTCTTTATAAGGCTGCTGATTATATTAAAAATCATTTTGATGATTTTGCAACTACTATTGCAAGAGAAAGCTCTAAAACTATTAAGGAAGCTAAGAAAGAAACAGGTCGCTGTATTAATACACTTATAATCTCGGCTGAAGAAGCTAAGAGATTACAGGGCGAAACAATACCTTTCGATTCGTTTACAGGCGGAGAAAAGAGATTAGGATATTATTACAGGTTTCCTATAGGCGTTGTTCTTGCAATTACTCCCTTTAACGACCCGCTTAATCTTGTTGCGCATAAATTAGGTCCTGCAATTGCAGCAGGTAATAGCGTAATATTAAAGCCCGCTTCTGTAACTCCCCTGTCAGCAATAAAGTTAGGAGAAGCTTTACTTGCAGCAGGTTTACCCCCCCAGTGCCTACAGATTATAACTGGTAGCGGTGATAAAATTGGCAGTTATTTAGTTAAGAGCGAAGCTATTCGTATGGTATCTTTTACAGGTGGGTTTGAAGCCGGTAAAAAGATTACTACGATTGCAGGTATTAAAAAAATTGGAATGGAATTAGGTTCTAATTCGCCTGTTATTGTTTGCGATGATACTGATATAGATTATGCTGTCGATTCTTGTGTTTCAGGAGCTTTCTGGGCTGCAGGGCAAAATTGTATTGGCGTTCAGAGAATATATATACAGAGCGGTGTTTATGATGATTTTAAAAAGAAGTTTGTTGAAAGAACTTTGAAATATAAGATAGGTAATAAAATGCTTGAAGAAACTGATATGGGACCTATGATAACCGAGAAAGAAGCTGAAAGAGTTGAATCTATTGTAAAAGAGGCTATTAATGAAGGAGCTGTATTATTATGTGGCGGTAAAAGATTTAAAGCATTAATGCAACCGACTGTTCTGGAAAATGTTTCGGTCAATTCATCTATTCATAAAGATGAAATATTCGGTCCTGCTGTTAATCTCTATAAGTTTACTGATATTGACGAAGCGATTGACAAATCTAATAGTTTGCCCTTCGGTTTACACGCCGCAATTTTTACAGATAATATCAATATAGCTATGAAAGCTGCATATAGTCTCGATTGTGGCGGAGTAATGATAAACGACTCTACAGATTATCGTCTTGATTCAATGCCTTTTGGCGGTATTAAAAATTCAGGCTTAGGCAGGGAAGGAATTAAATTCTCCTTAAGCGAAATGACCGAGCCTAAAGTTATTTGTATTAATATGAAATAATCTTTTTTATTAATTATAAATCTTATTTATTATGAAGAGAATAAGCTTTTTTTTGGTAGTTTTTTCACTGGTAGTTTTTAATATAAAAAGCCAGGTTTTAATTGCAAAATGGACTTTCCCAACCGGTGCTGCAAGTGATTCAATCTGTGAAGATGGTATCGCAGCAAATCTGTCAAAAGTTATTAAAACTTATGGAGGCACCAGTGCAATTGATTTTTCAAAAAACGGTGCTACAGGTAAAGCGGCTCAAGCTACACAATGGAATGACGGTAATGGAAGTAAATGCTGGCAGATACAAATTTCTACTAAAGGCTATGATAGCCTTACTATTTCTTCAAAACAACAATCAGGAGGAAATAATCCCGGTCCGAGAGATTATAAAGTACAGTATAATCTTGGAAATAATAGTGATTGGATTGATATTGACGAAACTGTCTTGACACTTGCTAATGACTGGGAAGCAGGGAAACTTGAAAATGTTAAATTACCTGCCGAATGTGCTGACCGTGATACAGTTCTTATAAGATGGATTATGAATTCGGTTTTTAATATTAATGGCGATACAGTTAAAGCTAATGGAATATCCAAAATTGATGATATATATATTTATAGTTCAACAATTGATAATGGAATTAAATCAGAAAAATTAACAAAAGCAGAATTGTTAATAAACAATGATTTACTAAAAGTTTTATCCGAAAATAAATATAATAATATTATTATAACTGACCTTAACGGCAATGTAATAATAAATAAAATTATTAATGAGCAAGCAACAGAAATAAATATATCTTCATTAGTAAAAGGTATATATTTTGTTAATCTGCGAGGTTTAAATACTTCGGTAAGTAGAAAATTTATAAAGTTATAGTTTTTATTAGCTTTACTTGATTATGTCGTACTTTTGTTTATAATTTTAAACAAAGGTATGACATAATAGGTTTTTAAAACTTTTTTATATAATTAAAATAATGTATTTTTTTTAAGAATATCAAAAAGATATTAGCCTATATTTGAAGCTATATAATCGGTTAATTTTCCAAGACAATTAACATAACTGCCATATTCATTGTCATACCAGCCCATTATCTTGGCATGAGTTACAGGAATATTAATATTCTTTATATTATTTATTCCTAATGAAGAAAGTGCTGAAGCAGGCACCTTTAAAAAGCCTGTCCTCGTATGAATCTCATTGCCTTCTATTACTATAGCTGCGGGAAATCCTAATAAATCAAGCGATACGTTTTGCTTGTCCGAATAATAAAGTAAACCCTTTTGTGCCCCCGAAGCTACATTTTTGTAAATCTTTTTTAAATATTCCGCATTTATTACAGGTAATGAATTATCATTCAACCTTGAACTAAATGTAATATTCAATGCTATCAACGAAACGCTTGTTGTCGGTATCCTTATGGAATCTGCCATAAAACCGAAATTAATTATCTGGGGAAGCACTTTCTCTAAGGTCTTAGCCGCTCCTGTTGAAGATAATATTATGTTATTTAATACCGACCTGTTTTTTCTCAGATCGCTTGAAGCTGCTGCAGGTACCGAATCTAATACGCTTTGTGTATTAGTCGCTGCGTGTACGGTTGACAAGGATGCTGTCAGGATATTGTTAGTTTCTTTGTCCTCAAGTAAAGGATTTATCATATGAGCTAATCCTGTTGTTGTACAACTGGCAGCTGATATTATATGATGCTGATGATGATTATATGTATTATGATTTATCCCGTAAATCAAGGTAGGATATCTGTTTAAATCATTAAGCGCTGCATTTTTTATCTTAAAAGGAGCGCTTACTATCACTTTCTGTGCCCCTGCTGCAAGATGTCCTGTAACACTGCCTTTAATATCGCTTTCATTTATTGTCGGATCAAGAAATTTTCCCGTGCAATCTATCACTATCCGCACTCCTTCTCGCTTCCAGTTTATATTCTGTGGATTTCTTTCCTTTTTTAAGATTTTTACCGGGAAACCATCTATTTCAATTAAGCCTTCATTGCTATCTGCTATTTTAATCTCCGCCTTCTTGCCTGAATGTCCAAATAGAAAATAATTCAAAGATCCGTAAGTTGAATCCATACTTAAGGTTTGAATCAAATCATCAAAGCTTTTGCCTACTTCCCTCCCTACATTAATAACAATGCCATCAAAGTTTCTTGTCATCAGTTGATACCACAGGCTTAATTTGCCTATGCGTCCCAAACCGTTTATGCCTAATAATTTTTTTTCATTTATAGTTGCATTCATATTTATATATTTTTTTAGTTCATTAACATTAACTCTTGGGTATCTCTAAAAACTCCGTTTTTCCTCTCCTGTTTTTAGGAGAGGGTAAGGGTGAGGTTAAATTTTTATTAGTTTTTAGAAGTCCCCTTAATTATTTATAATTATTTTTAAAGTTGCAAATATATCAATTCTTTAATATATTCGAACCTAAATTGAATAAAAAAAATTATTTCATCCTTTGAATCATAATAGAGGATAAAGCTGAGATATTTAGTTATAATTCCTGAATTATAGTCGGGTAATTGCCTTCATATAATATACCGTTATTTCCATCAATTGCTAATGGGTAAAAGGACTTAT
>JAGODS010000226.1 GCA_017998135.1 Bacteroidales bacterium | reverse complement strand
TATATTTTTTTATATGATTTTCTATTTCTGTAAAGTTCATTATTACTTATATTTATCCTATTACTGAAGTTCTTATAAAGCCAAATAAAGTTTAATTTGCAAAATTATTAATTTTAGACATATTTTACCTTAAAAAATGTTAAACATAAAATTAGCTTTATTAATTAATACTATAGCCTTCTAAATACTTATGCGTAATCCTGAAATTTTTTCTATCAAATAAAAATTAATTCCTAGTTAGGCGAAGCGTTCTGTTAGGCGAAGCGTCTACGCTTCGTCTAAATACTTACTACCCGCTACTTATTTTTAATCTCTTCTTTTTAAGGAGAGGAGGCTAATTACCAAATTTTTTTTAAAATATTACAATAAATGTAAAATTACGTGTTTTTACTTAGATTTTATATAAAAATAATATATACTTTTGTAAAATTTTTCTCTCGTTTAGGATGACAGAATCAGAACATTATATTAACCTTGAAAGACGCATAAAAGCAATTGAAGAGCTCCTTCAAAACGCTGATTTATTGTCTAAAAAAGATCAAGCTGTCATTAATCCCGATACAGAACTGTTAAATGAAGTCTTTGAAAATTCAAGATACGCTATTGTAATTTTAGAACCTGTTGCAGGTACTGAACTTTTTAAGATTAATAAAGTTAACTTAGCATTTGAGCAGACTGAAGATATTAACAGACAACAGGTCATTGGAAAAACCCTTGTTGAAATTTTTCCAGGTATTATAAACTCGGAAGTCTTTGATATAATAACAAGAGTAAGCAATACAGGCAACAGCGAGCGACATCCTTTATTTTATTATGAAGACAGCAGAATAAAAGGATGGCGGGATTATTATGTAATGAAATTATCTAATGCTTTTATTGCTATTATTTACCAAGAGCTTTCAGAAAAAAAAACTGAAACACCTTCTTCATTAAAATATCAACTAAAATACAATTCCCTTTACGAATCCGCTTTAGCCTTATTAGAAGCTGCCCCGGGACAAAACCTTTATAGACTTACAGGCAACCTCCTAAGCAAATTAGCTTGCAACACTTATATTATTGTTAATTCTTATAATGCAGCTACTCAATCCCTTATTACAGAAAGCATTTCAGGTCCCGGACTTAACCGTGGCGAACTTACAGTACTCTTAGGAAAAAATCCTATAGGGCAGGACTATAAATTAAATCAAAAAGCAATAAAAACCTTATTAAACGGAAAATTATTCCGCGTTAAATCAGATCTATATAAAGCTTTAAATACTCAGATACCATATCCTGTCTGTAATGAAATAGAAGAACTCTATAAAATAAATTATATATATACTGTCGGTCTGATATGTGATAATTCTTTCTATGGTAATGTCCTGCTATTAAGCTCCGAACTTATAGCTGAAGATTTAGATATAATCAATATCTTTCTTAAACAAGCTTCATTGATGCTCCATAGAAGCTCTGTTGCAGACTCCCTCAAAACCGAAAAAGAATATTTTAATGTTACCCTTGACAGTATCAGCGATGCAGTTATTACAACCGATATAAACGGTTCTATTGTTTTTATAAACAATATAGCTGAAAGTTTCTGCGAATGTAATCCCGCTCAGTCTATAGGCTTACCCTTTTCTAGCATATTCAATATTATTGATAAAAACAATTCTTTTAATTTTGAAAGTATTTTAAATTCGGTTGTTGCCGATAAAAAACCTGTTAATATTATTGATAAAATCTGGATAAATACAAAATCCGGAAAAGAAATTTTTATTCAACTAAACATTGCTCCAATTATAAAAGAAAATAAAGAAATTATTGGCATTGTTATTGTTTTGAAAGATTTATCCGAGCTAATTATTTCAAATATCAGGCAAAATAAAAATGAAGAAAAATACAAGAAACTTATTAATGAAATACCTCTCGCAATTATATCCTGCGATTTGAATGGCAATATATTATATGTTAATGATGTAATGCTAAACCTGCTCGGTTCCCCTTCACAGGAAGCAACTAAAGAAATTAATCTATTTTCCTATCAACCACTTATAGACATTGGGTTTTCACAACATATAAAGCAGTGTTTGCAAACAGGCGAAAAAATCATTTTCAGCAATTCATACACTTCAAAATGGGGTAAAACCATATATTTCCAGGTACATACTATTCCGACCCGTGATAATGACAATCAAATTATTGGTGCAATGATTATGGGTATGGATACAACTGCCTCTAAAAAAGCTGAAGATGCTATTAAAGACAGTGAAGAACTATTTAAAAGCATTACTGCATCAGCTTATGACGCAATCGTTGTTATTAATGACGACGGTAATATATGCTTCTGGAATAAAGCTGCTTCTAAAATATTTGGATATACTCAGGAAGAAATTATTGACAAAAACTACGAACTACTGTTTTTACCCTCACCTGAATTAGAAAACTTTAAAAACGGGTTTGTTAACTATAAAAATACAGGACAAGGTTTTGTTATAAATAATACGCTTGAACTAACTGCTAAGAAATCAAATAATATTGAATTTCCTGTTGAGATTTCTATTTCTGCTATCAAATATAAAAATAAATGGAGTGTTGTAGTAATTATTCGCGATGCTACTTTTCGCAAATTGCAGGAACAGGCTCTTAAAGAAGCAAAACTTAAAGCCGAAGAAGCGGATAATCTTAAGTCAGCTTTTCTTGCTAATATGTCCCACGAAATACGCTCTCCATTAAACGCTATCGCCGGATTTGCCGGGCTGCTCGCTGATAGCGATTTATCTGACGAAGAACGGAAAGAATACTCTACTCTTGTTAATAACAGTTGTAGTACCCTCTCTAACCTTATAAATGATATTATTGATATAGCCAAAATCGAAGCAGGACAAACAAAAATCAATGAAACTGAATTTAATTTAATTGAGATTATTAACGAACTTTTTGACATTTATAAAAATGTACTTAAAAAAGAAAACAAAATCTCTATACAACTTAAAACATTTATTCCACAGGATACCAATAATTTCCCTATTATCTCAGACCCCTACCGCATCAAACAAATTTTATCAAATCTGATTGGAAATGCACTAAAATTCACTGAGGAAGGCTCAATTGAATTTGGTTTCACTATAAAAGATGATAAATTAGAATTTTATACAAGCGATACAGGTATTGGCATTAAACCCGACGAACAGGAAATCATTTTTGACAGGTTCAGACAATCTGAAAGCGCCAAACTTACAAAAAATCAGGGTACAGGCTTAGGATTAGCAATCTCAAAAAACCTTAGCAGGTTATTAGGCGGTGATATGTGGGTAGAATCTGTTTTTGGCAGAGGCTCAACCTTCTATTTTACTATACCTTATAAATATAACACTAAACCGGTTCAGGTTATTAAAAAACAAACTGTTGCCAATTTAAACTATAACTGGGAAAATAAAACCATACTCGTTGTTGAAGATATAGAAATCAATTTTACACTTATAAAGGAATATCTAAGAAAAACCGGAGTAAAACTACTTTGGGTTACTGACGGTAAAGAAGCTATTGACCTCTGCAAAAGCGATAACAGCATTGACCTTATTCTTATGGATATTCAATTGCCTTATATAAATGGATATATTGCTACTCAGGCTATAAAAAAGATTAATAAAAATATCCCTATCATTGCCGAAACTGCTTATGCTATGGCTAACGAAAAATACGAAATATTACGAGCAGGCTGCGACGACTACCTCGCTAAACCTCTTAAATACGAGGAACTACTCTTTACTATTAATAAATACATAGACTCTAAAAAAAAAACAACACTAAAGCCCGATATGGCTAATTAAATGTTTACTAAGCGAAGCGACCTCTTGAACACCTTTTAAATAATATATGAAGTGAAAAATAGATTTATGATTGCGCATAAACATTTATAATGAGAAATTAATAATCCGTTAGACGAAGCGTCCACGCTTCGTTCTATATAACTTTATATAAAAATTAATAAATCTCCGACTTAAGGGATACACACTAATTAACAAGACTTACTTATCAAAAATACGCCTGAGACCGGCTTTTGCTTTTTGTCTTATGCTGTTTACATACTCTTCAGTTTTAATTGTGAGGCATTTTTTATAATAATACTCTGCTTTTTTCAAATCTTTTTGTTTTTCATAAATCAATCCAAGTTGCAGAGCCGAATTGGCTGCATAATAATATTTCAATTCTGAATAATTCTTAACTGTTAGCTCATAATAAGAAATAGCTTTCGTTATTTTATTCCAGTTATGATAAATACGGGCAAGTCTATATGATAATTCAGCATTATTTTTTTGAGTAGGTGCGATATGAACAGCATTATTAGTCAAAGCATCTAAAGCCAAATCAAAGTATGCACCGTCGCAAAGCAGTCTTGTCTTTAATAAACTTTTATCAGGCGCTTCTTTAGACAAGTATTCTCTATATGCCTGTTTATCC
>JAGODS010000225.1 GCA_017998135.1 Bacteroidales bacterium | reverse complement strand
GTTTAGGATTGGCTGCATTACAATACATCAGATTAGGGCTTTTCCATCCTAGAATCTGTTTAGCACCTTCAGTAAGCATAGTTTTATATCCCATTTCAGCTACCATCTCGCCTATTCCGTTAGAATATATAAGCTCTGTATTCCTGAAAGTAACAGGCGTCTGTCCAAAATGTTTTTCTATAAGTTTTCTATGGTCATCAACCTGTCTGAAAAACTCATCTTTGCTTTTGAGAGCTGACAAACTATGCGAATATGTTTCTGAAATAAATTCAACACAACCTGTTTTGGCTAATTTCTGAAAACTCTTTAAAATATCAGGTGCATACATTTCAAACTGTTCTAATGCTACTCCTGATATTGAAAAACTAACTTTAAATTGCTTTCCGTATTCTTTGATTAAATCCAAAAGAACATTATTTGTTGGTATATAACATTTGTCGGCAACTCTTCTTAGTATAGTTTTATTAGTATAGTCATCATAATAGTTATGATAAACACCTATATCAAAAAATCTGTAAGTTCTTAACCTGAATGGTTGATGAACCTGAAAATAAAAACATATTGCTGCCATAATTTAATATTTGTTTTGTTAATTATAAATGATTCACATTTTTGTAAATATGAAACAAAAAAAAAGATAATATATAGATATTTATTGGATTTCTGCAACCCTGTGATAAATTTCGTTTACTTTAGAGCCAACCTTATCCCATTTCATATTTTCCACTTCCGCTCTGCCATATTTTTTAAAAAATTCTGATAATGCATTATAATGCAATAAGCCATAAATAGCATCTGCAATAGCATCAATATCCCAGAAATCCACTTTTAATGCATAATTAAGAATTTCTGATACACCTGACTGCTTGGAGATAATAACAGGTACATCAGAATACATAGCTTCAAGGGGCGAGATTCCAAAAGGCTCAGAAACAGAAGGCATAACATAAACATCGCTCAGTGCAAACAGGCGGTCAACCTCTTTACTATTTAAAAAACCAGTAAAATGAAACCTGTCAGCTATTTTCAATTGAGCAACTCGTCTGATCATCCTGTATAACATATCGCCTTCTCCAGCCATAACAAAACGTGCCCGCGGATCTTTAAGCAAAACTTTATGAGCCGCCTCCACATAATAATCTGGTCCTTTCTGAAAAGTTACCCTGCCAACAAAACTAACTATCTTATCTTCAAAAGACTTATTATTACGAAGTTTTTCTATATAATCAGGATATTTAACTGCGTTATGAACAGTAACAACTTTTGCAGGATCAATATTATAGCGATTAATAACAATATCTCTTGTTCTGTTGCTTACAGTAATAACCTTATCAGCAGCATACATCCCTTTTCTTTCTATATCATAAACATTCTGATTAATATTCTCTCCTGAGCGGTCAAATTCGGTGGCGTGAACGTGAACTATCAAAGGTTTACCGCTTATTTGTTTTGCAGCAATACCCGCTGGATAAGTTAACCAATCATGAGAATGAATAACATTAAAATCATTATTTCTTGCTATAGAGGAAGCAACCAGGGCATACCTTGCCACTTCTTCCATTAAATCTTTTCCATATCTACCTGAAAATGTATAATATTTAGTTAAAATCTTACTCTCAGAAACCTCAGAAGAATTGGAATATAAAGCAGAAAGATATTTAAAATATTCTGGGTCGGCATAAGGAATAAGATTTGAACCTATTTCAATCATTGTAACCATCTTCCAGTATTCACTAAAATTTTTATCAAAAATATCAACAGGAATATCACTGGCATTAATTATTCTTGCAGATTCACTATGTTCGTCTCCATAGGCTTTAGGTACAACAAATATAATTTCTACTCCTTTACCAAGTAATGCCTTAGTCAAGCCATAACAGGCAGTGCCCAAGCCCCCGGTTATATGTGGTGGAAATTCCCAGCCGAACATTAATACCTTCATAATTAATTGTTGTTTGTATAAATAATAAAAATTTATCTATTATTTTCTTTTAGTTTTAGCGATTTTTAGGGTTTTTTTTGAATATTGCTTAAGGAGTTTCCCCATTCTGACAACTTCAGCGATACTCCATGCTTGAGAAATTGCGCCTCGCGGTGTATATGGAGGTGTTCCATCATAAATTTCAGAGATACTACCAATACCGTGTTCAGTCATCGTTTCACCAAAGCCTTCATAAATTTTTCTGATAAAATCCACACCTGAACTGCCATATATTCTAAGGTAGGCTTCTGCAAAAGCTCCGATTAACCAGGGCCAGGCAGTACCCTGATGATAAGCCAAATCTCTGGATGTCTGGTCGCCGCAACAAATACCTATATAATCAGGATGTTTAGGAGAAAGCGACCTGAGACCTCTTGGGGTTAATAATTCTTTTTTTACTATCTCAAGTATGGTTTTTATTTGCTCATCCTTTAGCATAGTATAAGGTAAAGAGCAAGCTATTACCTGATTAGGACGAACTGAATAATCCTTATAATCCCCATTAACAAAATCAGCAAGATAGCCTTTTGATTGATCCCAGAAAGTTGAATTAAATTGAGCAGGCAAATTATCAATTACCTTTTTCCATTGTTCAGAGAAATAATTATCATTTGAGGAAATAGCACAGTCGGAAGCAAACTTAAGAGCATTATACCATAAGGCATTTATTTCAACAGGCAAGCCTATACGAGGGGTAACAGATTTAGAATGAACAATAGCATCCATCCAGGTAAGGCTGAAACCTGGCTCACCTGCATAAAGCAAACCATTTTCAAGCATCTTAATACCAAAATAAGTACCATCCCTGAAAGCATTTAAAATCAGCCTCATCTGAGCTCCATATTCTTTCCATACAGCGGATTTGTCATCTATATAAATAGTATATTGCTGCAAAGCCCAGAAAAACCATAAAGGAGCATCAACCGAATTATATGAATTTCTCTCAGTACCCTGAAAATTGGGAAACAAAGGACCGTTCATTTCGGAAATCATCGTATCAATAACAGCTTTACAATCTTTAACATTGCCGTAAGAAAGCGTTAAACCCGGCAATGCTATAAAAGTATCCCTACCCCAACTGCCAAACCAGGGAAAGCCTGCTATAATTTTAGTTTTTTTATCTCGTCTAACAATAAATTGTTCTGCTGAATTTTTGAGGCAATTCTCAAAACTATTTCTTGGTGTCCGCTCTTCATATTCTTTTTCAAAAACAGAAGCTAATTTATCAGGATTAATTTCATCTGTACCAACTGACAGAAATAAAGTTTCACCTTTAGCAATTGGTATATCAAAATAACCGGGGACAAATAAATCTTCATTATATTCATACCCTCTTTCACGTTCCTGTTCATATTCTATATTGTAATACCAATCAGGATTATGAACATAATCAGGTTTTTTAGAAAACTGAAAATATAAATAAGAATATCCTGTATACATCCTTACTCTAATACCATTAGATATTTCGGTATATTTAGTTTCTACAAAAACATTAGCTTTGCTTAATTTATGAATATTGCGGTATGCAAGAAAAGGGCGAATACGAAGAACTGTAGGAGACTTTGCATTAACGAGGTTATATCTCATTATTAATCTGTCTTCAGATTGAGAAAAAATACGTTCTTTAGTTAACTCAACTCCTCCAATATTATATTTTAAAACAGGAATAACTTCAATACTAAACTCTGTACAATATTTATGTCCTTTAGGATAATAAATATTACCTGGATATTTATGAATACCAAGATTAAATTCATTATTTTGCTGTATAATAGTCTCGTCCAATGAAGAAAGCAAAACATGATGTTCGTTATCAATCATCGGCTGGGGTACAACGAGAAGTCCGTGATATTTCCTGGTATTACAACCGATAATTGTATTACAGGCGAAGCCCCCGGCTCTGTTTGACCTTACTATTTCCTTATTTAAAGCTGATTCTAAATTAATTAAACAATCTTTATCAAATTTTATATAACTCATTTTTTTTGTCTTTTTTATGACTGCAAAAGTAATAAAATTTTTTATATTACAAAATCAAAAAAAATGTTAATTATTTAATTTTGAATTATTGAATTCACTATAAAAAGTATAATTTATATAATTACAAATTGTTGATTTAAAACCTAAAAGATTTTAAAAACCCTTAAATGAGTGACAAATTTAATTCAAAATATCCCGTAGGGATTAAATATTTGTAGCCGATTACATATTTGCCCCAATTCCAAAATATCCCGTAGGGATTAAATATTTGTAGCAAAATATAACACCCCCCGATAACAATCTATCCCGTAGGGATTAAATATTTGTAGCCGATTACATATTTGCCCCAATTCCAAAATATCCCTTTAGGGATTAAATATTTGTAGCAAAATATAACACCCCCCGATAACAATCTATCCCTTAGGGATTAAATATTTGTAGCCGATTACATATTTGCCCCAATTCCAAAATATCCCGTAGGGATTAAATATTTGTAGCAAAATATAACAACCCCCGATAACAAT
>JAGODS010000224.1 GCA_017998135.1 Bacteroidales bacterium | reverse complement strand
ATTTAGGATTCCACGAGCTAAAGCTCGTGGCTATTGAAAATTCATAGAAAATGATAATGAACTAATTAAAAATAAAATTGTGGCTAAAGCCGGGGGATGGGAGGATATAGGATTCCACGAGCTAAAGCTCGTGGCTATTGAAAATTTATATAAAATAATAATGAACTAATAAAAAATAAAATTGTGGCTAAAGCCGGGGATGGGAGGATATAGCATTCCACGAGCTAAAGCTCGTGGCTATTGAAAGCTCAGAGTTAACAACAACAATCCCGGCTTTAGCCGAAATTAAATAATAAAATAATCATATTATATATAAACAATTAAAATAATTATTAGATTTATGAAAACTAAAATTTTTACAGTTATAGCTATTATGTTTTTATTACCTCTGATTTCATCAGGGGCTTATATTGAAAGACATCCACAAAAAATCAGGCAGCCTGATGGGATGATTATTGACTGTTTTGTCAGCGGGGATGAATATTATAACTGGTTGCATAGTGATGACAATTATACAATTATTCAGCATCCAGGCACAGGTTATTATGTATATGCAGATATACTGAATGATAGTTTAATTCCTACTGAATTTATTGTTGGTGTGAGCGATCCTAAACTTTGTGCTTTAAAAAAAGGTTGTAATATATCCGCAAAAAAAAGATTATTGCTCAGAGAAGCTTTTTTAAAAAAAGAGGCTGGCTTTTGTAAACAAGTTTTTAAAAAAGAAAAATCTGATAAACCTTTGTCTATTGGTAATATTGATAATATTGTGGTCTTTGTCAGGTTTAGCGATGAAAGCGAAATTGACCAGGATTTTTCAGTTTATGAAGATCTATTTAACAGTAAAACATCTGCTTCTATGAAAGATTATTATAATGTCGTTTCTTATAATAAGTTAAATATTAATTCATATTTTTATCCTTCTCCTTTGAATAATAAAGTCAATTCATTTCAGGATATACATCCGAGAGGCTATTATCTGGCTTATAATGAGGAAACTAATCCTGCAGGTTATAAAAACAGAAATGAAGATGGTTATGACAGAGAAAGAGAATTGCTCATTAATATTTCAGAGTTTTTGAGTAAGGTCGTTAGTTCTGAATTAAATGTTGATAATGATAATGATGGGTATGTAGATAATATATGCCTGATAATTTCGCAAGGTTTATATGATAGCTGGGGAGGTGTATTATGGCCTCATAAGTCACTTGCCGGTGCCGGTAATGGAAATTTGATAAATGGTAAAAGGAAATATTCCCATAATTTGCTATATACTAATACAGATGTTAAAACTTTAGTTCACGAAATGTTTCATACCCTGGGAGCGCCTGACCTTTATCATTATTATAGTTCAGGCTATCCAACCGGTACCTGGGATATTATGGGGGGCGGGTATGGACAGATGTGCGCTTATATGAAGTTTAAGTATGGTGGTTGGATTGATTCAATACCTGAAGTTGAAAATGGTGAGAGATATACGTTAAACTTATTAACTTCGCCTACTAATAATTGTTATAAAATTAAAACTAATAATTCCGATTTTGAATATTTTGTAGTTGAATATAGAGAAAGATCGGGATATGACGGATGGGTACCAGGTTCAGGAATGATTATATATAGAATTAATACTAATTTTAATGGCAATGCCTATGGTCCTCCTGATGAGGTTTATGTTTATAGACCCGGGGGTACTTTGCTCGAAAATGGAAGTCTTATGGATGCTCCTTTTAGTGATCAGTATGAAAGAACTAAATTTAATAATTTTAGTAGTCCTAATTGTTTTTTAACTGATGGCAGGATGGGGTATATTGGTATAAGTAATATTACGGAGGATTTGATAAATAAGACTATTAGTTTTACTGTAGATATGCTGCCTGATGCTACCATAACCCCTGCGAAATCTGTAAATTTATGTCAGGGTAATAGTGTGTTGCTTAAGGGAGTGTCTAAAGATGGATATTCTTATAAATGGCTTAAAAATGATACGGTAATTGTTGGTGCTACTAAGTCTGACTATTTGGTTAGCGAAGCAGGCGTATATAGAGTTGAGGTAACTGATGTTAATAATTATTCAAATATCTCTGAAAAAGTTACTGTTACAGTCAATCCTTTGCCTATTATTAATATTCCTGATGAATATAGTTTAAATTTATATGATAGTTTGGTAATAGATGCGGGTTCTGAGTATAAGGAATATTTCTGGAGTACAGGGGAGACAGCGGGAAAAATTACGCTGAAGGGCGAGGAATTGGGGGTAGGTCTGCATACTCTAACTCTTAGAGTGTTAAATGACAAAGATTGTGAGGCTTCGGTCGATATTAAAATTTCTGTGATAGATTCTTCTACAATTTCAGGATATATTAGTTATGATAATTTTAAGAATAGCCCCTTAGTTAAAGTTAAGGTTTATCTGATGGATAAGGAGGGGAATATTGTTCAGAGTACAAGTTCTGATGAAGCGGGTGCCTATAAATTTGAGGGCGTTAAGAAAGGGCAATATATTTTAGAAGCCTCTTCAGCAGAGGGTGCTGGTGGGTATGATCCAATTGATGCTCTTATGGTAAACAAATATTTTCTTAAATTATATAAATTTAATAGTAAGTTTAAATTATCGGCTGGGGATGTGGATTTGAAAAATGGTGTTACACCAATAGATGCTTTGATGATATTAAGGCGATATCTTAAGATATTGAAAGCTTTTCCGGCAGGTAGCTGGGTGTTTGAAAGTGCAAATATAAATGTTGATGCAAAGAATCTTTTTGCAAATCTTAAGGGCTTGTGTTACGGGGATGTTAATGCTGATTATTATGGGAATAAGAGAGTACAGAATCTGCCTCTAAATACTAAAGGTTTTCTGAATAGGGGTGAAAGTTCTATTATTGATTTGCCTGTGAAAGTTGAGGGAGATCTTAGTTTATCATCTTTTGGACTGGTTTTAAAATATGACAAAAATTATTGTGAAATACTCGGAATTAGTTCTAATATCAAGGGTTTATCTTATAATATATTAGATAATGAGTTGAGGATAGGCTGGTATGCAATTGAAGAAAATTTAAGCCTGAATGATGGTGAGGAGCTGTTTAACGTGAGGTTAAAATTAAATGAATCTGAGAAATCAGACAATATAATTTTTAGTATTTCTGGCGAAAGTCTGATGGCGGATGATGAATTGGAGTATCTTGATTTAAACCGTTTGTACGCTCCTAAGTTATCTGCCCCAAAGGGAGCTTTGCTTATTTCAGCCGCTCCAAATCCATTTAAAGAAGAGACTATCGTCAATTATACTATAAAGGAAAAAAGCAGGGTTTCAGCTAAATTGATTGATATTTGCGGCTCATTAATAGAATATTTTGATGAGGTAGAAAAGACGCCGGGACAGTATGAATTGAGCATTGCCAATCTGAAAAATCCCGGTGTTTATTTCTTTGAAATTAAAGTGAATGACTATCATAAAATTTTAAAGTTAATGAGGATGAAATAAGAAATAAAATGATAATTGCGGCTAATGTGCTAATGTGCCGATTTGCTGATGTGGCTATTGAAAGCTCGGGAATATTTTTGATAAAAGTACAAAAACGATGACTGATTATAATAAATTATATATTAACAAACATAAATTTTAAAAAATATGAAAAATCTTAAAATCAAATTATCAGGTTTAATAATACTAAGTGTATTATTTTTTTATGCAAAAGCCCAGAATTGCTGGGATCCTCTTGACAGTACTTATACAATGGGATTCGAGGATATTGAATTAGCAGAATTTAATTTATGGACCTTAAATGATGATAATTATGATGAACAAAATTGGGACAGGCTTGAATGGATTGAATTCCCTCATTCCGGATCTTATTCTTTAATAACGAGATTATATGGCGATTGGGCTATTTCACGTTGTTTCTATTTAGAACAAGGAAAAGAATACGAGATTTCTTTTTGGCATTTTACTTTTAATTGGGATCCTGATCAAAATTTAATATTGGCAGTTGGAGATTCTGCCAAAGGCAGTCGTATGTCAGATACTTTATTAAATTTAGAAGGCTTAGGTAATACTTCCAGAAAGCAATTAAAAGCAATTGCTAAATTTAAACCTATTATTACAGGTACTTATTATTTTGGGTGGAAAGCAGACGGCTATAGTAGCTGGGGAACTACAAGAATTAGTATAGATGATATAGAAATCAAGGAATTCGCCTGCACTGCAACCGTTGATTTGGGCACTGATGATACTATTTGCGAGGGGAGCAGCAAACAGTTGGATGCGGGGGCTGACTTCACTACTTATTTATGGAAAAAGGACGGTGTGCAGGTCGGGACAGAGCGTTATTTAACCGTTGATACATCCGGGACTTATAAAGTAGAAGTTAAAGACCAGTTTAACTGCGAAACTAATGACGAAATCAATATTTCATTATTCACTTACCCTGAAGTATTAAACGTAATAGCAGGCGGAGATACCGTTATCTGCGATAAGGACTCGGTAATGCTTAGCACCAACC
>JAGODS010000223.1 GCA_017998135.1 Bacteroidales bacterium | reverse complement strand
GAATATTTATGGTAAAGAGTCCTATCCCAGGCAGTAGTATTATCTTTTTGAGAAGAAGACCACCAAATAGCACTATATCCTGCAAAAACAATAAAGCCGCTACTAAAATCCCTATATCCACCGGGAATAGCATTAAACCCACTTATATTAGTAGCATCTATATTAGGTTTTTCCCAGATATTAATGTCTGTAGATTTTAAACTACCGCCTTCATAATTGCCACGCCATCCAACAGATATAGTATCAAAAGGAAAATCAGTTTCACAGGAAGAAGAACTACAAATAGCTCTTTCTAAAATTGACCATTCATCGTGAGAAGGTATATGCCAGCCCAAAGGACAAATACCTCTTACCTTTTCTTTGGGTACGTATTGCATCATTTCTTCCCATTGATACAAGCCTCCATAAATATTACAATAATATTCATCATTCATCCTGCAATATTTTTCAATTTCTTCATCATTAGTTTGATTAATAACACCATCTATTCTTTTACCTGTATTAAGGTTTTCAGCCATCCAAAAATGCTCACCTATTTTAACAGTAGCATAATTATGATGTTCTTTATCAGTACAGGCAACAAAATCAAAAGAAATTTCCTGACTTTTATCAGGAGTTAGCATAAGTACAGAACGATGCATTCCACCATAACCTGTGAATTTTAGGAGAGACCCGGGAATATAGAGCATATCAATAATTGATTTACTACTTTTATACATTGCTGAAATATTATTATCTGAATTATTATCTGAATTTTTATCAGGTTGTTTTAACTCAATATGCTTTAACTCTATATTCAAATCTGATACTCTATAGCTAATAATCCTGCTTGTATAAGAATAAGCTTCAGCATTAACTTTAATAATAAAAATACCGGTTGTCAAACCGCAAAGCCTATAAGTATGTTTAGCTTTCGCCAACATCTCCTCAAGCCTATAGAGACTTCTACCCTTAATATCAAATAGCTCAATAGAAACCTTACCCTGAGCAGTTGCATTAAATTCTATTAAACAAGAACCTGTAACCGGATTAGGATTAATACACAATTTATTACTACTGTTTAAGTTAATTAAATTAAACCCATTATTATTTGTGAGATTTAAAATATCACTGCCTTTTAACATCAGAGTAACGTTACTACTTAGGTTTTCAACCTTAACAGAATCAACAATAAGGCTCGCTCCCTTTCCGAGAAAACTTATCTGAAAATTTTCAGCATTTAATTTAACTATAATAAAAACCAATAAAACAAGATAAATTCTTTTCATTTAATATAAATATAAAAATTAAATAAACCCCGGAAAATTATTATATCAATAAACCCGGAAGTATAACTTTTGCAAAAATAATAATTTTTTAACCTTAAGCTAATCTGAATTATTAAAGTTAGCTAATTTTTAATAAAAGAAACATTAGAATTGTATTTATTAGATTTAAGTTTAAGAAAATAAATACCTTTTATGAGATTATGGATATTAAAATCAATATTGTACAAACCTCTAATTTTATATTCATCTTTATAAATACAGGTAATTTCTCTGCCTGTAATATCAAAAACTGAAAGATTAATATAAGAGTCCTCCGGGAGGTTAATGCTTATAATAACGTTGTTAGAAGTAGGCACCGGAGCTATTGTTAAATTTTTAATATTTTCATATAAGGAAAACTTATTGATTGCTGTCAAAGCAGAAACAGAGCCTTTCCATACACCCCCACCTTCGGTTGCTGCATATATATAATCTTTCATTATTTCTAATTGTCTTATATACTTATTTTCCAAGCCCAAATTAGACTCTGTCCAGTTAGCTGCATTATCTATAGAAAAATAAACACCACCTGCCCAACTACCAGCAAAAAGAAGCTCCCCTTTATTAGTTGTTGTCATAATATAAGGAATAGACATCCCGTTTATACAACTTATCCAATTATTACCTGCATCTTCGCTTTTATAGAGATTTCCGCCTGTTGAAGCAAAGAAAACATTATCTTTAAGAGATAAATCTATAATTTGAGCAGAGGCAGCTAATCCTTTTCCGGCTGAAGCCCAGTTTAAACCTTCATTAGTAGAAATAAAAATACCACCCCCGCCTGTACCTGCATAATAATTGGATTGATAAACTAAAAAAGAACGAATATCGTATGTTGTTAGACCTGTATTTTTAACATACCAGTTTAACGCTTTATCAGAAGATAAATAGATACCATAACCCTTGGTACCAGCAAGTATATTATTACCCGCTCCCTCAAGCGCCCAAATTGTATAATTACTTAACGAATTATTAGTAGTTAGCCAGCTTGCACCTTCATCGGCAGAGAAATAAACCCCTTTATCAGTGCCTGCATAAAGATATCCATCATAAAACAAAATTGAATAAATATAACCTGTGGGCAAAAAATAATTTCTGCTTATCCAGCTATTGCCCTCATCTTCCGACATAAATACTCCGCCACCGTCTGTTGCTGCAAATAGTTTATTACCATTATTAGAGAGAGCTAAGATACGCATCCCGTTTAGTCCTTTATTAGCAGGAATTATCAAATTTGAATTTTCTGAAAAAACAAACATTCCACCATCAGTTCCTGCATATATATTAAGACCATCAGCTATCAATGCTCTTGTGGCAGAGGAAGTCCACCCCTCACTAACCTTAGTCCAACTTCCTCCATTATTCAGAGAATAAAACACAGCAGTAGCAGTACCTGCATAAATATGTAAGCCTTCAACACTAAGAGAAATAACATTTTTATCAGACAAACTATTATTAACTTCTATCCACTCAGCTGCAGCTTCTGTAGTAGAATAAATACCTCCTCCACTGACACCTGCATAAACATTAATATCACAAACAGCAAGACATTTAACATTAGAAGTGCTAAGCCCATTATTGGCTGCATTCCAGGATACACCATAATCTGTAGATATAAAGACACCATTAGCAGTCGCTACAAATAAACTGTTTCCGCATCTCACCAAAGAAAAAACATACATAGAAGTTAAACCTTGACTTGACTTCGTCCAGTCTTTACCATTATTTAATGAAATATAAACACCGTCATTGGTAGCTGCATACATTTTTGTATCCCACATTAATAGAGAATAAAAACTATTTGACTGCATTACCTGATTTTTAAAAATCAACTTACCATCCTTCCAAATATAAGAAAAAAGCCCAGTTGAAGTACCTCCAAAGAGAGTATCACTATTAAAAAGCAAAAAATACCAGTTTTCAGGGAAAAACTTTTCGGGAGAAAGCGATTTCCATTTATATGCTGATAAATTAGTACTATAAATCCCATTTTTAAAAGTTGCAGCTAAAATAGAAGTATCTTTTTTAACCAAAGCCGTTATTTTAGCACCATCAATTCCAGAAGTTTGCTGCCATTGAGCAGACAAAGCATTTGTAAGTATTAAAACCAATAATAGAAGTAAAAGTTTTTTCATAAATATTTAATTAATTTTTTATAAAAGTGTATAAAATAAATATAAAACCTAAGTATAGTTTACTTAATTTGAATGAGCAAATTATAATAATCTTCTTTAACAGGCATAAAAGCTGAAAGTTTGCTTTTATCCACAGGTTTACCGGGGGGTGATTCAATGGTTAGGGGATTCACAGGTCTTCCATTTTTGTAAACCCTGAAATCAAGATGCGGACCGGTAGATAAACCTGTGCTGCCGACATAACCAACAACTTCGCCCTGCTGAACTTGTTTTCCAGACCTTATACCTTTTGCATAAGCTGACAAATGCATATAAGAAGTAGTATAATTGGCATTATGTCTTATTTTAATAGTATTTCCGCCGCCGCCTGAATAGCCGCAAGCAATAACAGTACCATTACCTATTGTATAAACAGGAGTACCTTTTGGCGCAGAATAATCAACTCCATGATGAGGTCGTGCAATCCGGAGTATAGGATGAAAACGACTATGCGAAAAGCGGGAACTAATACGTGAGAAACGTAACGGAGCTTTAAGAAAAGCTCTTTTAAGGTTATTTCCGTTCTCATCAAAATAATCTCCTATACTATCCTGAACAAAATAATAAGCATAATAAGGCTTGTTATTATAATTAAATACGGAAGCGAGTATATTTCCAATACCTATAATTTCATCATTTATGGAAATTTCTTCATATATAACCTTAAAATTATCTCCTTTCTGTAAAGCGAAAAAGTCTATAGTCCAGCCATAAATTTCCGAAAGCTTCATTGCCAGCTCAGGATCGGTATTACTTTCTTTCATCGCATTCCAAAGAGATGATTTTATTTCACCTTTGATAGACTTTTTGATATATTTAACAGCCTTTTTACCTGCATAAACATGGATCGAATCCTTTAAAGAAAAAACAATATAATTTACAGGCGATTCTTCATAAATAAAAAAACTAACTGTTTCAGAGCTGTCATTTGAACATAATACAGTATAATTATTACCAGCCTTTATTTTTCTTAAATCAATAATACCTTTAGATTTACGATTTATCAAATCAATAGTGTTATTGTCAACCTTATAATTATTAAGAATAGATGATAAA
>JAGODS010000222.1 GCA_017998135.1 Bacteroidales bacterium | reverse complement strand
GCTTCCTACGTAAGGCAACATCTATCAAACAAATTTAATTTGAACGGTACTATTACATTAACCATAAATACCAACAATTCAAATCTTGGAAAAATAATTATTAATAAAGCTGAATGTAATTTAACCTCAAACAAATATTCAGGAATATATTTTAAAAACATACCGATAGTTATTAAAGCTGAACCTGCTGAAGGCTGTAGTTTTACAGGTTGGACAGGCATTACCGGTCCTGACTCATTACTTATTTATACAGATAAAAATTTAGAATTAACGGCTAATTTTGCAAAAAATAGCCCTATTAAAAACTTATATATTAACGAAATTATGGCTGACAATAAATCTTCCAATAAAGATGAATTCGGAGAATACGATGACTGGGTTGAAATATATAACAATAGTAATGATACTATCAATATTGCAGGTTTATACTTTACTGATAATTTTAAGAACAAAGCGAAATGCAGAATAGCCTCTACCGATAAGCAAAAAACCAAAATAACTCCCAAATCTTTTCTTGTTCTATGGGCAGACGAACAACCTGAACAAGGCATTTTACATATTAATACCAAATTAGCTGCTGAAGGAGAACTCGCAGGCTTATTTCAGGTTATTGAAAAAGATACTATACTAATAGATACTATTTATTTCGGGACTCAATACAAAAACCTTTCTTATGGCAGATATCCTGATGGCGGTTCAAAAAAAACAATTTTATCAAGCCCTACTCCAGGCGAAAGCAATATTTACAATTCAATTAGCAATGAGCAGGGAGATATAAATCTTGACTTTTATCCTAACCCTGCTAAAAACAAACTAATTATAAATATTACAACTGGCTCTGACAATAAGGCTTTATTTAATATCTTCAGCTGCAATGGCAAAATTGTAAAACAATTAGAAATAAAGTCTCAGGGAAACATAAATAAAAGAATAGAAATTAAACTTGTTGATAATAATAACACTCAACTCCCTGGTGGCATTTATTATATAAATTATATAGATAATAATATAAATATTACAAAAAAATTAGTAATAATTAAATAAATAAATTTATGGTAAGAATATTTAATTTTAAATCATTAAATCTAAGCCCTGCTAAAGGTTTTAATCTTTTAAATAAATACACGAAATTGATTAAGAAAACATTCAAAATTCAACATTCAACATATAGCATTCTGCTTTTTGTTTTATTAGCATTTACATTGGCATCAAATGGTCAAAATCTACTAATTAACGAAGTATCATCATCAAATAGTACCATACAGGATAAATATGGAAATTTTGAAGACTGGATTGAGTTATATAATAGCTCCGACAACCCCTTGCAATTGTCAGGTTTTTATTTATCCGACAATCCAAATAATCTAACAAAGTGGCAATTCCCTGCTATTGAAATCCCTGCCAAAGCCTTTTTACTTATTTTTGCTTCAGGGCTTGACATAAAAGAAGAAGGCAACCTCCATACTAATTTTAAAATTAGCAATGGTGATGAACCTGTTATTCTGACTGCTCCTAACGGATCTACAATAGCTGATAAAATAGAAGCTCAGGAATTACCTCAGGATATCTCTATTGGCAGACAGCCTGACGGTAGCAGCAAATTATATTATTTCGCTATAGCAACTCCTGAAAAATCAAATTCAACAACAGCTTATAAAAAGATATCAGGCGCTCCTGTTTTCAATTTAGCAGCGGGCTTTTACTCAGGCAAACAAAAACTGGCTATCAGCTCTTATTCCTCATCCGCTAAAATAATTTATACTACTGATGGCAGCTTCCCTGATCAACAACTAAGCCCTGATATTCTTAAAGAATATAAAGGCGAAATAAATATAGATTCAACTATGGTTATTAAAGCAAGAATAATTGAAGACAGTGCTATAGCTGGTAAAATATTTTCTAATACCTACTTTATTAATGTCAGCTCTCAACTCCCTGTTTTCTCTATTTCCTCTGACCCTGATAATTTTTTCAGCGACGATATAGGAATTTATGTGGATAACAATGTATTTAAAAGAAAATACTGGAAAAGACCTATTAATGTTGAAATGTACGAAAATAATAAACAAGCTGTCTTTAATACTACTGCTGAAACAAGGATTTTTGGTCGCACTGCTATTTATTACCCCCAAAAAACTCTCGCTATTTACTTTACAGGCAAAAATAATGAAATTAATTACAAACTATTTAACGATAAACCTATTGACAAATTTAAAAGCATACTACTCCGAAACTCCAGCGATGACTGGTACAGAACTTTGTTCAGAGATGGTTTTGAACATAGCTTAGTTAATAACTATTCAAATGTTGATTTAATGGCTTACAGACCTGCTATTTTATTCCTTAACGGCAAATACTGGGGTATTCACAACATCAGAGAAAAAATCAATGAAGATTACATTGCTACAAATCATAATGTTAATTCTGATAGTGTTAATTTAATCTTTTTACAATTTAAAGATTCTTCTCTCATTATTACTGACCTTAAAAACGGCGATTCTACTGATTTTTATAAGATGCTTAACTATATTAAATCTAATGATTTCAGCAAAAAAGAAACTTATAACTATATTAAATCTAAAATAGATATTGACAACCTATTAGATTATTATGTAATAGAAATTTTTGTTTCTAATTCAAGCTGGGACCATAATCGTAAAATGTGGAACTCTAATAAAACAGATTCTAAATGGCGCACTATCCTTTATGATTTAGACAAAGGATACGGCATTTACAATACTGTGATTTACGATAGTACTCTGGTTGACATTTACAACAGAGATATTATATTCAGACGCCTGATTAAAAATCAGGATTTTAGAAATGATTTAATTCAAAGAATGAACAGTCACCTCAACACTACTTTTGAAATAAATCGTGCTATTAATCTTATAAATTCAATGCAGGAAACTATCAAAGATGAGATGCCCCGCCATATAGCAAGATGGAGCGGCAAATGCTGGGACGACAAATGCGGTATTTCCTCTATGGATTACTGGAATACTTCTGTCGAAAAACTTAGGAAGTTCGCCAGGTTAAGACCTGACGAAATTAGATTACAGATGAATAAATTCTTTAAACTTAATAATAAAATATTTTATCTAAATCTTGCAGTTAATAATTCTGATTTTGGAAAACTAAAAGTTAATAATGTTAAAGTAATAAATACGTTAAATTCATATAAAGGTATCTATTTCGCAGATATTCCTTTATATATTAAAGCTGTTGCCGAGCCTGGCTATCACTTTGTCAAATGGGAACAATTCAGCGGCGTTGGCGATTCTTTAAATATTAGAACCGGTAGCGATATTACTCTTAATGCTGTTTTTGAAAAAAATAAAAAAATTGAAAACATTTATATCAATGAATTTTGCGCCTCTAACAGTAAAACTAAAACTGACGAAAACGGTGAATACGACGACTGGATTGAAATTTATAATGCTGGCTCAGAAAACATTGATATCGGCGGTTTATACATTACTGATAACATAAAAAAGAAAATTAAATGGAATATACCTAAAACCGACCCTGCCAAAACTACTATTCCTGCAAAAGGCTTTTTGATTCTCTGGGCTGACAATCAACCTGAGCAAGGCATACTGCATCTTAAATTCAACCTTAGTAAAGAAGGAAATGATATTGCTTTAATTCAACTTATTGGTACTGATACTCTTATTCTTGACAGCCTCAGTTTTGGGTTACAGGCTTCAGATATTTCTTACGGTATGTGCCCTGACGGTACTAAAAATTACGAATTTTTCACTACCCCTTCTCCTGGCACTACAAATAAATGCAATAATAATGAACAAAAAATATCAGGTTTATTCATTAACGAACTGCTCGCAAGCAATAAAAACACTATTTTCGATGATTTCTATCAATACGACGACTGCCTTGAGATTTATAATTCCAATGACATTCCTGTTGACATAGGCGGACTCTACTTATCAGACAGCCTGCCCAATCCATTAAAGTACAAAATACCTTCAGATAAACCAACGCTAACAAGCATTCCCGCAAAAGCTTTTCTAATTTTATGGGCTGATGGAGAAATTGCTCAGGGTGCTTTACACCTTAAATTTAAATTAAGCGCTTCAGGTGAAGATATTTCTATTTCTCAGCTTTATAAAGGCGAAATAAACATTATTGATGCTTTAACTTTTCCTGCTCAATTAACTGATATTTCTTATGGTCGTTGCCCTGACGGAGGCTCTAAATTTGAACTTTACAAAAAACCTACTTTGGGCAAATCCAATATTTGCGAATTGAATATTGATAATATTAATAACCCCTACTTTTCTAATCTTTATACTAATCCTAATCCTTTTAATAACAATGTTAGCATTAACTTCCTGTCTCTGAAAAAAGCTAATTATAAGATTTCTGTTTACAATTCAGGAGGTTTAAAAGTCAAAAACCTTTTCAGCGGTGAACTACATACGGGCAATATAAAATTAAACTGGGATGGGTGTTCGGACAAAGGCGCTATACTGCCCGAAGGGCTTTATTTCCTTTTAATTGAAAGCTCTGACTTTTCTAAGGGTATTAAATTAATGAAAATAAATTAGATACTAACC
>JAGODS010000221.1 GCA_017998135.1 Bacteroidales bacterium | reverse complement strand
CTTGATTCCGCTGCTTTAAAAAACAACCTTATTTATTCCAAATCCAAACTTATTAATTCTCTTAACAAAGCTCTGAAAAAAAATATTATTGATGATATTGTTTTCAGATAAATATTACCAATGAATAGATTTTTTTTGCTAATAATTATTCTTGTGTTATCTATAAATAGCTTTTCACAGGATACTACCAAATTAAAGTATAAATTAATTTTTTCTAATAAAGATACACTTATCGGAACGACAAACAACAGGACTATATATTTGTTAACTGATTTTGCAAAACTGAAATTTTTGCTCAGCGAAATAGACACTGTTGAATTTGGTATTATGCCTTTGTTTCATAAAGAAAAAAAAATAAATAATCTTTTATTTGAATTTGAAAACAACAAATTAAGCTATAAATTCGTTTTTAACAAAATATCAGGTTTTGGGGTAAGAGTTTTACCCATTGTTAAATCATATTTTACTAATAATAATTATCAAAATAAAACTCTTCAGAATGATTCGCTAATGACTGAATTACTCAACAAATATGATATAGCTAAAGACTTTAATGATAAGGATATACTGTCTATTTATAAACAATTTAAAGTTGCAGGATATTTCAGTTTTAACAAAAATAGAATACTAATAAAATTTAAAAATACTAAAATAAACAGAAATAATTTAAAAAAAATTATAATTTTGCACAACTAAAAAAATCATTATATATATATATTACAATTATGACTTTAAATGAAATAATAGAAAATGCTATTAAAGAAGATATCGGAAATGGCGATTATACTTCTTTAGCTTGTATTCCTGGACAACTCAATGGCGAAGCGCAGTTGTTAGTTAAAGAATCCGGGATTATTGCAGGTATTAATGTTGCTGAAGCAGTATTAAAAACTGTTAATTCAAAACTACAGATAAACTTAATGAAAAAAGACGGCGACACTGTGGAAAGAGGTGATGTTGTTTTTACCGTTAAAGGTAATGTTCGGAGTTTATTACAAGCTGAAAGAATTGTTTTAAATTTTATGCAAAGAATGAGCGGTATAGCTACTAAAACGAATCAATTTGTTAAACTTTTAGAAGGCTCTACTGCTAAATTACTTGACACAAGAAAAACAACACCAGGATTAAGATTCTTAGAAAAAGAAGCTGTCAGAATTGGAGGAGGCTATAATCACAGAATGGGCTTATATGATATGATTATGATTAAAGATAATCATATTGATTTTGCTGGCGGCGTTGAAAAAGCTATAAAAGCTGTTAATTCATATTTAAAAGAAAAAAAGCTAAAATTAAAAATTGAAATTGAAGCAAGGAATATTAATGAAGTAATGGATGTTATCAGGGTAGGCGGGGTTGATATTATTATGTTAGATAATTTCACAAAAAGAGAATTAAAATATGCTATTAAAATCATTGATAGAAAAATTTTAACTGAAGTATCCGGTGGAATAAATGAAAATAATATTGATGATTATGCACGCATCGGAATTGATTATATTTCAGTCGGAGCTTTAACTAATAATGTAAAAGCACTTGATTTAAGTTTTAAAGCTAAAGATATTATTATTAGCTAATCCGATTCTTTTTCATTTCTACACCTATTTACACTCAACATAGTAAACTACTTAAACACTGTCGTTAGGCGGAGCTTACTTACTCCATCTCTAAATAGATTTTTTTATAAAAAAAGTATTCAGGAGTATAAAAAAACGCAGTAAACTAAAAAATAGTTGTTAGACAAAGTATCTACACTCCATCAATAATTTGTTTCCCTTATACTAAGGTTTACAAGCTCTTAATTATAAATAAACAATCAAAATTAACTACTTAGTCATTACAAAATATTTATCTATTAAATAAAAAAAACAGTAACAAATGTACTAAATAACAAGTAGTTAAACTATACGTCATCAAGTTATTAACAGTGGACTGTTAATAAATATTTTATTTTGATTGAAATTTTGTTTGCCATATCAAAAATACAATTAATTTTGCAACTTTTTTAAAAGAAAAATTATTAAATTTATATTTATGCGTTAAAGGAAATGAATAAAACAAATTTTAGTGATTTGCTACATAAGGATAATTATGTGGTAAATAACCCCCCACAGGGGATAGTTATTGGTAATCGAATTCCCAAAGATTACTTTATTACTAAAGGGAGCGGAGAAAGTGACATCACAATTCATGCCGGTTCATATCATCTTGCTTTGCAAAAAGCCGGTATAGAAAAGATGAACATTATGACCTACTCCTCAATCCTACCTCCAATTGCAAATGAAATTCCTAAACCTACAGGTTTAACTTATGGCGCCGTTATGGAAACTATTATGGCTACCGCACACGGTAACAAAGGCGAGCTTGTATCTGCAGGAATTATTTCTGGCTGGCTCTACGACAGAAATGACCATAGCAAATTCGGTGGTTTGGTTTGTGAACATAATGGTAATTATACAATAGAGGAAATCAAACAAAAACTCAATGATAGTTTAAATGAGCTTTATACTAACGGTTTTGAAAAAGACTTTTATATTAAAGGCATTAGAACTATTACTGAAAGTTTTATTCCAATTAAAAATTATGGTACAGCTCTCGTAGCTCTTTGTTTTACCAACTATATTTATCCAATTATCAGATAATATTTTTCAAATCCTTTTTTTAAACAGCGTAAATATTATATTTTATGCCTGTAATTGTATTATATTAACTTTAACTTATCTATTTTTATTATGAAGAAAAAAGATTTATTAAAAGAAAAAATCAAACATATTGACATCACTAAGTTTGATAGCCGCAATTTAATGGAGCAAATGAACTCAATGTCATTCACTGCCCGCGAAATAGCCCAGGCATATAACATTTTTAACCGTATGTTGCAGGATAAAGATTGCTCTGTAATATTAACCATAGCAGGCAGTACCGGTGCTGCAGGATGTTTGGGCATCTATGCCGATATGATAAAATATAATATGGTAGATGCTATTGTTGCCACAGGCGCTTCTATTGTTGATATGGACTTTTTTGAAGCTCTCGGTTTTAGTCATTATAAAGGCACACAGCATACGGATGATAAAAAATTAAGAGAACTTTATATAGACAGGATTTACGACACCTATATAGATGAAGAGGAATTACAGAAATGTGATAACACAATAAAAGTTATAGCAGATACTATTAAACCCGGCATCTATTCATCCCGCGCTTTCATCAAAGAGATGGGAAAATACTTAGTAAAAAAATCAAAAAAGAAAAATTCTATTGTTCAATTAGCTTACGAGCATAATATTCCTGTTTTTTGCCCTGCTTTTAGTGATAGTAGTGCAGGTTTCGGTCTTGTGATGCATCAGTGGGAAAATAAAAATAAATACGTTTCTATTGATTCGGTTAGAGATTTTCTTGAATTAACTCAAATCAAAATGGCTGCTAAAAGAACCGGCTTATTAATGATAGGCGGCGGTGTTCCCAAAAATTTTGTGCAAGATACAGTTATTTGTGCCGAATGCCTTAGTAAGGAAGTTGATATGCATAAATATGCTATACAGATTACCGTTGCTGATGTAAGAGACGGCGCCTGCTCTAGTTCTACTCTCAAAGAAGCTGCTTCCTGGGGAAAAGTTGATACTGTTTATGAACAAATGGTATATGCCGAAGCTACTTCTGTTTTACCTTTAATAATAAGCGCTGCTTATAATGAAGGTAAATGGAAAAAGAGAAAAAAATACGAATGGAGCAAATTATTTGAATAAAATATAATTCAGTAAAGACTATTAAAACCTTATCTTTTAATATAAGATAAGGTTTTTTTATTTAGGATTATTATTAAAGAACTGCTCGAGTTTTTCTTCCAGTTCTTCGCCCCTTAAGCCTTTGGCAAGAATTCTACCTTTATCATCAATAAGAACTGTATAAGGAATGGAAGAGACACTATAAGCTCTACCGGGGCGACTATCCCAATAACCCAGATCGCTGATGTGAGTCCATTTAAGATTGTCTTTTTTTATTGCTGAAAGCCAGCTCTCTTTATTTTTGTCTAAAGAAACACCAAATATTTCAAAACCTTTACTTTTATATTTATTATAAATACGAACCATATTCGGACTTTCACGCCTGCAGGGACCGCACCAGGAAGCCCAGAAATCTATTAGCACAACTTTTCCACGCAATGAAGAAAGTTTAACCTTTTTTCCTGCAGTATCAGTTTCCTCAATTTCAGGAGCTACTTTGCCTATAGCTAATCTGAGAGCTTTTTCAACGTGCTGGTTAAACTGTTCTATAAAAGGATTGTTTTTATAATTTTTTGTAAGCGAACTATCATATTTAATATAAAGATCACCATATAAATCAGGATTTAGTTTATCTATAAAAACAAGCCCTGCCATTGATGTAAGATTAGCAAGAATAAAATCTTTTATTTTATTAAAAATTAAAACTTCATTTTTTGAATATTCTTCTCTTAAGACTGGCAATATTGAATCTATTGCAGGAGAATTGGCATAATTTTTATAGACAGAATTAAGACTATCCTGTTTGTTTTCCAAATAACTTATTTTTTTATATAATTCAATTAATAATTTTGTCTTCTTAGAGC
>JAGODS010000220.1 GCA_017998135.1 Bacteroidales bacterium | reverse complement strand
CCCTACAACTTAATGTTAAAATTATTTCCGAAACCGAATTTTTAGATATGATTGAAAATTAATCATTAATTATTTTCCTAATAATTCTTAATTATTAAGGAATTTGTTTTCAATTATTTTATAAATAAAAAAGAAATATTCAGCAATTTAATTATTTTTTTTGTTAATTAAAAGCAGGAATATCAAGCAATTAATTTATAATAACTTTTGATTGTTAATAAAAAAATTTAAAACTCTTAATTTCGTTTATTAATTGTTACTAATTTTGGCTTGGCATAATTTTAGATGATAATTAAAATAACCTAATTAATAAATTGAACAAAATGGAAGCAAAATTTTCACAAAATGTCCGTGATATACTTGCATATAGCCGCGAAGAAGCTATAAGATTAATTAATGATTATATAGGAATTGAACATTTATTTCTGGGACTTCTAAGAAAAGAAAAAGGTGTTGCAATAGATATACTTGTTGCAAATGACATAAATTTATCAGATTTACGTGAGCGTCTTGAAAGTTTACTCAAAAGTAATTTGCCTCAGCAGAATAAGTTCAAATTAGAAAACATACCATTGATTAAACAAACTGAGAAGGTTTTAAGAGATACTTATCTTGAAGCTAAATACTTTAGTTCAGAATATATAGATACAGAACATTTGCTGCTTTCTATATTAAAAGATAAAAATAATATTGTTACTAAAATGCTTGAAGAAGAGGAATTTGATTATGAATTTTTCAGAAAACAAGTTTTATTATTTCTTCCAAATAAAAAGAAAAAAAATCCTGAAAAACCAGATATATTAAATGAGATGCAAAACAATGACGATGAAGAAGAAGACGGTTTCTTAAGAAATCCTTCTTCTCCCAAAAAGACTGAAACCAAGTCAAAAACACCGGTTCTTGACAGTTTTGGCAGAGACCTGACAAGATTGGCTGAAGAAAATAAATTAGACCCTGTCATTGGAAGAGAAAAAGAACTTGAAAGAATTGCTCAAATTCTTAGCAGAAGGAAAAAAAATAATCCAGTACTTATTGGTGAACCTGGCGTTGGCAAATCAGCTATTGCCGAAGGTCTTGCTCTCAGAATTATTCAGAAACGTGTTTCAAGGGCTTTGTTTAACAAAAGATTAGTAACACTTGACTTGGCTTCACTTGTAGCAGGTACTAAATATAGAGGTCAGTTTGAAGAAAGGATGAAAGCCCTGCTCAATGAAATAGAAAACAATAAAGATATTATACTTTTTATTGACGAAATACATACTATTGTAGGAGCGGGTAGCGCTTCAGGCAGCCTTGACGCATCAAATATTTTCAAACCGGCTCTTGCCCGCGGCGATTTACAGTGTATAGGGGCTACAACACTTGACGAATATAGACAATATATTGAAAAGGATGGCGCCTTAGAGCGTCGTTTTCAAAAAATTATTGTTGACCCTACCTCACCTGAAGAAACTGTTGAGATTCTTAATAATATTAAAGAAAAATATGAAGACCATCACCTTGTTACATATACAGATGAAGCAATTAAAGCCTGTGTTGCCTTAACCAACAGGTATATTACCGACAGATGCTTACCTGATAAGGCTATTGATGCTCTTGATGAAGCAGGTTCAAGAGTTCATATTAAAAACATACACGTTCCTGAAATTATTATTAAAATAGAAAAAGAAATTGAAGAAATAAAATTAAAAAAAATGAAGGCTATTAAAAGCCAAAAATTTGAAGAAGCAGCTAATTATAGAGATAAGGAAAAATCTAAAAATGATGAACTAAATATCCAAAAAAGACTTTGGGAAGAAGAAGCGCAGCTCAAAAGAGAAACTGTTTCAGAAGAAAATGTTTCTGAAGTTATAGCTATGATGACTAATATTCCGATACAAAGAATAGCAAAAAGCGAAAGCGCCAGATTAATTAATATGGAGGATGAGCTTGCTGGAACAGTAATTGGTCAAAATGAAGCTATTAAAAAAGTCACAAAAGCGATAAGAAGAAATAGAGCAGGGCTAAAAGACCCTAATAAACCAATAGGAACTTTTATCTTTTTGGGACCTACCGGTGTGGGAAAAACCTGGCTTGCCAAAGTACTTGCACGTTTTTTATTTGACTCTGAAGACGCTTTGGTAAGAATTGATATGAGTGAATATATGGAGAAATTTGCCGTATCAAGACTTATTGGCGCCCCTCCGGGATATGTGGGTTATGAGGAGGGCGGACAACTTACTGAAAAAGTAAGACGCAAGCCATATTCTGTTGTGCTGCTTGATGAAATAGAAAAAGCACACCCTGATGTTTTTCACATCCTGCTTCAGGTACTTGATGACGGTGTGCTAACTGACAGTCTTGGAAGAAAAGTAGATTTTAAAAACACTATAATAATAATGACTTCTAATATAGGTTCTCGCCAATTAAAGGATTTTGGACAGGGAGTAGGTTTTCAAACTGCTGCCAAAATTGCAGGGACGAGCGAATATAATAGAGGTGTTATAGAAAACGCATTGAAAAAGACTTTCGCTCCTGAATTTCTTAACCGTATAGATGATGTTATAATTTTTGAATCTCTTAATAGAGTAAATATCCACAAAATTATTGATATTGAATTAGGCTATTTACTGAAAAGAGTTAAAGAAATGGGTTACGGAATAGAAGTTTCTGCTGCTGCTAAAGATTATATAGTTGAAAAAGGCTGGGATGAACAATTTGGAGCAAGACCGTTGAAACGTGCTATTCAGAAATATATTGAAGATACACTCGCCGAAGAAATTATTAAATCTAAAATTGATCAGGGGGATGTTATTTCGGTTGATTTTGATAAAGAAAATAACCAGATTGAAATAACAATTTCCAAACCTGACAAAATTGATAAAAAGAAAAAACCTAAAATTGAATAATCATTGCTTTTGCATTGATTTTTATTTAGTATCCATTTATATTTTAAATTATTACACCGGTTTCCTCAGAAATATAATTAATTATTTCAAAGAAATCTAATATTATCACGCTATTTAAAGTTTTATTTTACTAACCATTTATTAATTAACTCATACAACTGGTCTCCATAAAAAGGTTTGGCGAGATAATCGTCACAACCTTTCATTATGGCTGTTTCCCTGTCATCAGACATAGCATAAGCAGTCAAAGCTATAACAGGTAAATCTTTCCTGAATATTTTAATCTCTTTGGTAGCCTGGTAACCGTCAATACCAGGTATTCTGATGTCCATAAGTATCAATTTAATATCCTTATACTTGTGGCAAAGTTCCACTGCTTTATAACCATTGTCAGCCCAAATATGTTTCATCCCTACTCTTTTAAGTAGAGATTGAATAAAAAAGTAATTATTATAATCATCCTCAACAACCAATATTAAAACATCATCTAAAGAATTCACTTGTTTTTTATTATCCGTTTCAATAATCTTTTGTTTTAGTTTAATGATAGGATTATATGGCAAAATGATAGTGAAAACGGAACCTTTATCAGGTTCAGAAACAACCTGAATATCTCCATTCATTAATTGAACTAATTCTTTAGCAATAGGTAAACCCAAGCCTGCACCCTTGGATAATTTATCATTATGATTTTCATAAGTGTAAAACCTGTCAAAAATAAATTTATGTTTATCAACCGGAATACCTATTCCTGTGTCGCTCACATAAATTTCAATTCTATCACCTTTAATATTGTAACCGAGTTTTATTTCTCCTTTATTAGTAAATTTAAAAGCATTATCAATAATAGTATAAATAATTCTAATCAGTCTGTTACCATCTATTTGTACAATATCATCGCCATCAATAAGTTGTTTAAACAATTTAAACTTTACATCTGAAATAAGCAAATAATCCTCTCTTCTGGTAAAATCATTATAAATATCATCAAATATTTTATTAAGATGATATTCACCCTCTGTAATTTTCATTTGCCCAGTTTCTATCTTAGAGATATCAACAATATCATTAATCATAGAAAGCAGAAGATTACCGCTTTTATTAATCATATTAAGCATTTCTAACTGCTCGCTTGAAGTATAATTATGTTTTAACATCAAAGAAGTAAACCCCATAATACTATTAAGAGGAGTCCTTATTTCATGACTAATATTAGAAAGAAAAGCAGTTTTAAGTTTGTCAGCCTCCAGCGCTTTCTCCTTCTCTTTGATAATCTGAACTTCCATTTCCTTTCTATCACTAATATCCCTGACAATAGCCTGTATATAAGTTTTATCACGTAGAATTACCAGAGTAAGATTTACTTCAGTAATAACTAACTTTTTATCTTTTGTCCAGTGTAACCATTCAAAAAGTTGATTTTCTCCTTTAATTACATTTCTGATCATTTCTTTAGCTTTTTCAGAAGATTTAAAACCATTGGATTGGTATTCAGGTGAAAAATCTATAGGAGTTTTGCCTAATATTTCCTTTTTTGAAGTACATCCGAATATTTCTAAAGCTTTTCTATTAGCATCAATAAATAATTCTCTATCAAGTAAAAATATAGCATCACTTGCAAATTCAAATAAATGATAATATTTTTGTCTGCTAATTTCTAAATCTATTTCAAATTTTTTTCTATCAGTTATATTTGTAAGAATTCCTTCATAATATAAAGTTTTTCCCAGATTATCCCTAAC
>JAGODS010000219.1 GCA_017998135.1 Bacteroidales bacterium | reverse complement strand
GGGTTTAATTGTATGTAAGTTAATGGCTGTTTTATTGATAGCCTGTTAGTTAAAACTAATTGTCCTGTTGTATTGTAAACAGTTATTAGTTCAGGTTTTTCGGGCGACCAGATATAAAATTCTCCAGAATTATTGATATTAATAATTTTAATATCCGATGAAGATTTATTATTGATTTTATTGCAATTATCAAAATTAATAAGGATAGTATCACTTGCCATACAATTGTTAGTATCTGTAACAATAACGCTGTAAACATTCGTACCGAACCAGGTTCCGTCGTTTTTAATAAAAATTGTTTGTGATGTAGAATCATTGGACCACAAGTAGGATTTAAATTCAATGCCTGCATCTAAGGTAATACTATGATTTATGCAAATACTGCTGTCTTTGCCAAGATATATAAATGGAGTTATTACTTTTATATATATAGAGTCTGATAAGTCAGTCCCGCAGGAATCACTTACTTCAACTGAATAATAACCTTCTTGTGTTGCATAAAAAATGGTATCGTTTTCTTTGATTATTTCATAATTATAAAAAAACCATTTATAATTAAAATATTTTCTATAATTATCTTGTAAAGAAGTTGAATCACCTTTGCAAATTAATGTTTTATCAGAGTAAAGAGAGGCAACGGGCAAATCTCTTATAGTTACTTCTATAGCAGAAGAAACGCTTTGGTCTAAAGGGGTAGTCTCTATAACTGTATAAAAACCAGGTTCCGAGGCTGAGTAGCTGTCTTTCGTAGCTCCCGGAATATCTTTATAGTTTTTTTGCCATTGATATGCAATGCTTTCTCCTATATTTGCCTGTAAAATAATAAACCCACCCGGGCATATTTTTGTGCTTCCAAGAGGAGTTATCTGAGCTTCGTTGTTACTTAATACAATTACATATACAGTTTGCGATGTTGTGATACAATCATAAGGATTAGTGATTTTGACATAATAGGAGCCTGATTCTTTAATGACTATTGTATATTTGCTTTGTCCTGTAATTAGAGAATTATTTTTATACCACTGATATTTATAATTATAATCGTAATCGGCATATAAAGTTGTTGAATCGTTTTGGTTTATAAAAATAGTACCCGAAGGAGTGATTTCATTTTTTGGAGGGTCAATAATATTAATAGTAGTATTGCTTGAGATATAGGTTTTAACTTTATTTGTAACAATTAAAGAATAAGCACCGGCTTCTGTAGCTGTATATGTTGAATTTGTAGCATCAGTTATATCTTTTCCATTTAATTTCCACTGGTAATTATACCCATAACCAGCATTTGTAGAAAGAACAACGCTGCTGCCTTTACAAATTGTTGTAGGACCACCTGCGAATATTTTAGCTGATGTCAGGGCGTCGTTAACTGTTATATCAAAAGAAGTTTTTAATGATTTTGTGCAGGTTTCTTTAATGGATAAATTAATTGTTTTTTTACCTGTTGATGACCATTTAAGTATATATGGACCTACTCCGCTGCCAGATATTATCTCGGCTTCGCCAAAATCCCAGTTAAAGATTGCCGAAGGGCTTGCTATACCTGTGAATGTAACTGTAAAATTAGTACCAACTTCGGCATATTCTGATTGAGTTTTGAAAGTGGATTGGGGTTCACCTACCGCATCAAAATCAAAGCATATTGAAAACCTTTGTTTTGTCTGGCTTGTATTATAAGAAAATATATAATTGTCCATTAAATTCAGTTTTTTGTAGGTTCCAAGAATTGTATCCAGCAAATAAACATCTGTAGTCTCAAAGTTGTTTATTTCTGTTGCTATTATATTAAGAGTGTTGTTTTTAGAATAATCTAAACCTAATTTAACTTTTCTGTCAACTTTAAGTTTGGGTATGGCATTTATAGATAATATATTATCAGTAATTATAGAAAAAATATTTGGAATTTCAGGATCCGTATTATAAAGTTTATAAGCGTCATATTTGCTGTCAAAGCCCTCAGTTGCCTGATCAACAAAGGTGATTATTGTTTGGTCAAAATATAAATTGTTATTATAATTTTCTACCTTTAATCTTAATGTTTGTGAATTTAGGGTAGTTGCTATAACTAAGGTAAATAATAAAAGTAAATATATTTTTTTTAGCATTAATTTATAAGCTGTATTTAAAATCTTTATAATTTTGCAAAAATAGATATTTTTACAATTCTAAAGTATATAAAAATATCTAATTAATAATTTTTTTTAATAATAAATCTATATGCAGGGTTGGGAAAAGGTATATGAAACTCATAATTTATATCAGGCTGAAATAATTAAATCCATTCTTAATGCTGAAGATATTGAAGCTGTTATTGTTAATAAACAGGATTCATTATACCTGGTAGGAGAAGTGGAAGTTTTTGTTCTTTCCGATAATGTTGTAAAAGCTAATACTATAATTAGTACTAATGAAAACAAGTAATCTTCTAATCAGGTCGCTTACAGGATTAATTTATTCTTTAATAATTATATCTGCTGTTTTATTATACGATTATTATGTTTTTACAGTTCTGTTTTTTATTGTTAATATTTTTGCAATATATGAATTTTATAAGCTTGTAGAAAAAGATCAAATATATCCTCAGAAGATTAATGGAATTATTATTTCATCTTTAGTTTTTATTCTTTCTGCAATCTATGTTTTTATTTCAGGTCCTTATTTTGATAAGTTGTTTCATAATTCTGGATTTCACCTAATTGCTTTATATGTTTTCCTTTTTAGTCTGAGTTTAGTTTTTTTGATAATAATACCTTTATATTTATTTATTATTGAATTATACCGTAAAAAAGGCAAACCTTTCAGCAATGTTGCATTTACTTTATTGGGAATTATATATATAACAGTTCCATTAAGTCTGCTAAACCTAATTCCTGAGTTTACAGAGATAAAATATATATTACTATGGATTTTTCTATTAATCTGGGCTTATGATACTTTTGCCTATCTTATAGGTAGCCGTTTTGGAAATAAGAAACTTATTCCCCGAATATCTCCGAAGAAATCCTGGGCTGGCTTGATTGGCGGCTCATTTGCTACTATTATTCTGTCATTTATTATCTTTTATTTTTTTAATACTAAAGAAGAAGGATTTTATAATTTTATCATTCTTGCTTTTCTGATAATAATAGCCTGCACTTTTGGAGATCTTATAGAATCACTCTTCAAAAGGAGTATAGATATAAAGGATTCTGGCAATTTTTTACCAGGGCACGGCGGTTTGCTTGACCGTTTTGATTCTCTGCTATTTGCAGCTCCGCTGGTATTTATTTATTATTTTATTCTTTTTATTATTTATTAACTTTGATTTTATAAACCAAAAAATTCATATTAAAGAACAATAAACTTAACAGGTTTTATCTTCCCGAAAAATTAACCATATTAATTCATAATTCAAAATGACATTACATAAAGAAGGTAACAGGACGCTTTTTCTGACATTTTTGATTTTTTCGCTTATAATCATATTCTCAGATTTATTTTTTTCTTTTTCTAAGCTGGTAATAATTTTGCTTTCGTTTATTTTTTTAATGCTCTGGTTGTTTCTAATGTTTTTCTTCCGCAAACCAAACAGAGATATAAAAATAGATGATAAAAATATAATTAGTGTGGCTGATGGTACTGTTGTAGCTATTGAAGAAGTCTTTGATGATAAGATTTTAAAAACAAGAAGCATTCAGGTTTCTGTTTTTATGTCCCCCTTTAATATTCATATAAACTGGATGCCTGTAAGTGGAATAATTGTTCAGAAAATATATCAGCCAGGCAAACATCTTGTTGCATTTAATCCCAAGTCTTCTTTACTTAACGAAATGGCTGTTACTGTTGTCCAGGCTGATAATGGTAAACAAATATTAATACGTCAGATTGCAGGTATTATGGCAAGGCGCATTGTTAACTATGCTGAAAATGAAAAAATATTTAAACAGGGTGAAGAACTTGGCTTTATCAAATTTGGCTCTCGTATTGATCTGCTTTTACCGTTGGATGTAGATATTAAAGTGAAAATCGGACAAAAAGTTACAGGTAGAAAAACTATTATTGCAAGTTTCTAATCATATTAATGAGAGCACTAAATGATTTAGGCTAAAGCTTTGATAATGTGAGGAAAATATCTATACCCCTATCTAAAGATAGGGGCTATTGATAGGGTCTATTGATAATCAAAGGATTAAAAAAATATTAATTAATTTTAGACTTTTTAAAGATGCAAAGAATTGTATTTGAAAATTAAATACCAGGTACTAAGTACTAATTCCCCAACATACATAATTTTATTTTTATTTTTTTTAACCTAAGTATAAAACTTTAATTCCCTTATATATCAACCTTATTAATTTAGGTTGAATACTAAATACCCAATACCAGGTACTAAGTAATTAATAAATATTTGGTATATTTGCAGTAAATTATTTTTATTAATTATATGAAAACACTATTAATTATTCTATCCTTTATTATTTTATCAGTCGTTACTGTTCAATCGCAGACTTATAATAAGAATTATGCTGATGGTATGCTTTATGTTAAATTAAAGAAACCTATAGATGAAACGCACTTAAATAAGAATAGCAGGAGTAATTGTTTTATTGATTTACAGGCTAAGTTTCCAGCTATCAGTTCTATTAAATCTTTTGTAACA
>JAGODS010000009.1 GCA_017998135.1 Bacteroidales bacterium | reverse complement strand
ACTAAATGTTGATCTTTGATATAAGGCTCAATATAATACCAGATTTCAGAAAAATCGGGTTTAAAGCGCGTCATTCCCGGATTAATCCCGTGAATCCTGATAAAACTATAATAGTAATAATTATCAGGCGGTTTGACAAGCATATCAATCTCTTTGACAATCATCCCGTTCTCATACCTGACCAATCCCACCTGACAGATAGAGTGCCGACCGCTATGGGCAGTTTCAAAATCTATCGCTGTAAAAGTATTATCTATCAAAATTTATATAAAAATTAACTTTAAGGCATTTCTAAAAACTCCATATTCCCTCTCCTATTTTTAGGAGAGGGTAAGGGTGAGGTTAAATTTTTAATAGTTTTTAGAAGTTTCCTTTAATTATTTTCATCTAAGAAATATTATTTTCTTTATCTTTATTAATATCCGGTTTTTTATTTTTCACAAAAGGAATCAGTTTGGCTGTAAAAAACCCTATAAAAAAAACAGAGCCAATCAAAACTATCAAAGGCAATTCAAAACTGAAAAATAAAAATTTTACTCTTATAGATTCAACATTTTGTCCTATAAATATTAATAGAACTAAAATCAGAACTATATTTATTATTAATTTAATATTAACACGTTCCATAATAAGAATATTATATTTTAAAAATTCTACAAAAATATAGATTTTTTGTAACTTCTCAGAAGTGAAATTTTAGAGTTTATATATTGTAAAAACCTTATAAACATTAGTATAAGCAATGAACCTGGTACTTAGTACCTGGTATTGGGTATTTAGTATTCAAAATAAACTCATAAGGTTGATATATAAGGAAACAAGTGTTATACTAAGGTTAAAAAAAATAAAAATAAAATTATATATGTTTGGGAATTGGTACTTGGTACTTAGTACCTGGAATTTAATCGGCTGCTGAGTAATAATAAAACTTTCAAATAAGTTTTTAAAAAAATTTAGCTCAATATTGGATATATCTTAAATCGCATTTAACAACTATTTAAAAAGAGCTAAAGAAAATTCTTAAAATCTAACAAGTCATAAGCTTTTAAAACTATTCTCTCATCTGGAATAAAATCATTTTCATAATGAGTAATAGCGCATACTATCTTTATAAGTTTAATTTTATCATCTGCACTAATAAATTCATTTTCTTTTAAATCAGTATTTTCAGTAATAAATTTAACTACTTTATCATTTTCCGCTTTTGATCTTGGCTCCCACCTTGTTACAACTTTTCTAACTGTATTATTATTTAGATTAATTATAAATACTAAATAACTTAACATAGCTCTATACCCCCACACTATATCCTCAAACTGGCAATTAGGATAATCAGTAGTTACAATTCTTTCTCCTATATAAAGCTTAGGTCCTTTTGGCAATTTACCGGGATTGTTATTTTTAACACTTCTATTCATATTTTAAATTTTTAAAAAATTAAACATTATTAATTAATAATAGAAAGCCTGAATAAACAGGCTTTCTATTTAAAGAATTAACAATCTCAGAAATGAGATATTAATAAATTAAGCTATTCCAAATGATACACAGGTATAAGGTAAAGAAGTATAACCATCTGTTATATTAGTTGCCTTAATCCAGAAGGCAGCCTTTTCACCGGTTGAAGGCATTCCTCCGAATTTTGCAATATAAGCATCCTTTATACTATTTCCTGAAATAAAAGAATGGTCTAATACGGTTATCAGACGCATTTCTTTTGCCTGTGCTTTTCTTCCGGGTTTTAATACTTTTGAAGCATAGACCTGTATTTTGCTACCGCTGCTAATTGCAGGACTTACATTCATATTCATATCTTCTGAACCCGGAGTACACACAACATCTACTGAAAAACTTTCAAATGCCTGTGGAGCATCTAATCTGTGAGAATCCTCGACGATAGATTCGCCTATTATCTGTAGATTGCTGTTTAGCATTAAGAAAAATAAAAAGCCGCTTAAATAGTGACTCATACCTTTCCTAACAATCGGGTAATCCTTTGCAAGATTATCCCATTTAGTTCTCTGACCTTCTGTTAAGTTGCCCCATCTGCGTGCTAATGCTGCAAACTGGTTACGCCTGTTCATCTGCCCGATTGTCCTTGGATTTGATGGAATACCGAGCATTTTCTCAAAAGGTCCAAATGCATTCTTACCGAACACGGAGGCTCCTAACCTACCGCTCTTGTTCGGGGAATAAATTGAATTTAAAAATTTAGCCATAAAAAACAAAAATTAAACGTTAAAAAAAAAAATTATTTATCGGGTTTTGCAAAACTTATGGCAAAAGTATAATGCTGTTTGCCCCTTTCCTATTTACACTTTACAAAAGGTAAACCTTAATGTAAAAGGTTAAATTCAATATAATACTTACGTTTTCTTTATTCAACTAATTTTTGTTTATTACTAAAATTTTACTATTAATTTAATAAGGTAAACCCGACAATCCTGTCATCCTGAACTATTCTTATAGTTTGCGCTTACCCCTCCTTTTTCCTTGATTATCTTAACCCACTGACTAAAGTCAGTAACTAATTAAAATATTAATTCATAATTCATAACAGACTAACTATCCTTTCTAATTTCTCAGCACTTACAGGGAAGTCTATATTTTGATTTTTATACTTTGAATAAAGACTTTTAACCGATTTAATATTTAACTTTCCCTCTTTAAGACAAAAACAATTCTCAATATACTTCCACGGCTGAGCGGGCTTTAATACAAATTTCTCCATCCCCTCTTTCTCTCCCCATAATAGATATAAAAGATAAATAATCTCGGATACACCGGCTTCGCCCGTCCAAACAACAGGTTCCTTAGAATTTCCTGAAAATATAGCCCTGAAATCCGATAACTTTGTCTCTTCATCAATAAAATCGCCATTTTTCAAATCATTAAACAACCTCCTCACCTTAGTGTCATCCTTTGCTGAATCAATCCATTCATAAGAAGTTTTATTATTTCTTTCTTTGGATTGAACATTTTCAACTAATGTTTCTGTGTCTAATGATTTAATTAAAGAAGCAATATCACATTTTAAAGTAATAATACATTTTAACCAGGCAAGGCAATATTCATTGAATTGTTCTAAAAAAAATTCATCATTTAATAAATTATTTTTAATGTAACTGAATTCATCAAAATCGGATACTATTTGTCCCTTTCTGTCTTTAAGTTTATAATCTCTAAAAAAAGCATATACTTTATTAGTTTGTCTATCATTATTAATAAACATAAGTTCTTTAAATATTTCTGCTTTTTTATAAATAAAGGTTAAAAACTCTTTTTTTTCTGCAACTGGAATATAATTCTTTATAGACGCATTCAAATTTTTAATTGCTTTTTCTCTAATCAATAATAACATTAATTCAAAATCAATTAATGTTTTACAATTATTAAAACTGACTATTTCAGGAAAAATATTTGAATCCTGCATATCATCATTATAATAATCAAATTCAACAATTACATTGTTCCCTTCAATAATGAAATCTTTAAATATTTCTTCAAAATACTTATTGTAAAGCTCTATTTTATGAGATATTGCATTATTCATTTTAATTATCTATTTGAATTATTTTTAACGCTCTGACAAACATCTTGTGTACATAAAATTTTGTTTCTTCATTAATTTCATCTATATTAAAGACATTATGCGAATTACTCGCAAATTGAATACTATCCTGAGGAGTTATTTTAATGCCAATTATACCAACATCAAACAATAGATGTAATATTTTTTTCAATAAAGGCATTACTTCAAGATTTTTAGCGAAATTATCAAAAAAACATTTAAGCTCTTTGTTAGTTAATAGTTTTACTTTATCAGTAGTTAATTGCTCAAGAAATGATTCTTCTGCTTTTGTTTTTATATCAATTAAACTAAAACCATTTTTACATCCCTTCAAAAAACTAAAAATGACATCCATTTTTCCATAATTTTCCAACCACTCATCCTCTAAGGCATTGAGCCTTTCCACTGAATAATCTACCTCTGCCTGCTTTATAATCTCCCTGCTTATTTTGGTTTTACCATTTGCATACTTAAAACATTTATTAAAAAAATCTATTATATCTCTGGGTCTGTTAAAAGTTCTATCAAGTATATAATCAAAGCCGCTCTTTTCTCTTTTACTTTCATCTGGTAAAATATCTTCAATTTTAGGTGTTTCATTAGTATATTGAGCTCGCATCAGTTCCCTCAACCTGTTATTGATAAGTAGTTCTAATTCCTCTCTACTCCAGATAATATCTAAATACATATCATTATATTTTTCTCTCTGAATTCCTCTGCTTACATTTTCTTTAAATATTTTCTTATGTATATTACTTCTCAAGGCTATAATTATTTTGAGATTGGGCATTGCTGTAAATTCCTTTATTGTCTCAAACAAAGCTTTTATCAAATCATAAACAATTGTATTAGCTACCCATTCCTTATCCAAATCATCAATTATTATATAATATTTCTTTTGAGATTTTTTGAGGATATCCTCTTTCAATATATCAAGAATTCCTTTCAAAGCTTCAACCTGAGATTCATTTATAACTTTTTCAGCTTTATATTTTATTACTTCTTTAATCCTTCCGTATTGAGGATGTTCTTTTATTTCGTCATTTTGTAACTTAAATATTTCATCCTCACCTTCAATTGCTTTATAGTAATTGCTTTCTACCTTTTTCTCTATTTCTTTTATCCTATGCTCGGTATGTTCCCAAAAATGGTCCTCCCATTTTGCCAAATAATCAATTGCAATTTTTCTGGATTTATCATTTTTGGCTTTTTCTTTTATCCATTCAAGATAACGTTTTGATTTTGGAATATCAGTACCATATATAAGTTTTATAATCTCAACAATAAAGACGTGCCGCCACAAAACTTTAAACAATAAATCCAGATTCACTTCATAAGACTTAAAGTAATTGATTATAGTTGAATTACTCAAATGCCTCAGTGACATACTTTGAGGGTCAATCCGTTTTATATTTGAATTACTGGTTTCAAGATATTTTAACAACGCAGACTTTCCCGAACCGGTTCTTCCAAGAACTATACACTTATTATTTTCAAACTCTTTTAACAATTGAAATTCATTTTTTTCTACAAATGCATTTATCAGCAACTTGTCATTTTCCGCATCAAGACTTCCTATATCAATATTCGGCCTGAATTTGTATGTGTTTTTTATTGACATCTTTTCAAAATTAAATTTTTTGCAATTATAGTAAAAATATTTCAATTATACTCATAAATATATTGATTTTTTTCATCAAAATATCAACAGCTATTGTTAATAAATTTTCAAACTAATATTAACTCTACGTTTCTATACCATTTGTATGTATAGCAATTAATTAGCGTCCATCTATAATATTGAAGTTATATTAAATGTTTCACATTTTGCAAATGTGAAACATTTAGCAATAATATTTATCCTAACAACTATGTTTATTTTGTTCATAATTTTGTCAGATTTCAAAAAAAATAATAGTTTTGCTCTTTATTTCTTTTAATCTATTTTATTTATGTCGCTTATTAAAGAAGGTATTGACAAAGGTTTAATCAAGTTTGATGAGGATAAAAACTACATCACTTACATTCACCAAAACAAAAAACGTAATTATAATAATCCAGAAGAAAAAATTCAGGCTGAATCTTATCTTACTCTTATCCTTATTTATGGATACCCCGTTGAAAGAATTAAAATCTTTGTTCCGGTTCAAATGGGGAGTGAAACAAAAGAAGCTGATATTATTGTTTTTTCTGACAATAAATGTGAAAGCACATATATTGTTGTTGAATGCAAAAAAGAAGAAATCACTGACCAGGAATTTAATAAAGCTGTTGAGCAGGCTTATAGTTATGCAATTGCTGAAGGTGGTTCTTATGTTTGGGTAACTTCTCGTATTAAAAATGAATATTATGAAATTGAAGTTAAAAAACCCAAAATCAGAATATCTATTCCTGATATTCCTCAATATGGCGTTCTTAAATTAGCTCCTTATAAATTTGTTAAAGGAGGGATTTCTCAATCCGACTCTTCTTTAAAAGACGGTGAAGTTTCTTATGGAAAACAACAAAAGTTCTTTGAGTTAGAACCTGTTACTGAAAATGAACTTACACGTATCTTTCTTCAGGCTCATCAGGCTCTCTGGGGTGGAGGGCAACGAAATCCTTCAGTTGCTTTTGATGAACTTGATAAACTCATTTTCTGCAAAATTTGGGATGAAAAACACCCCCGTAAAATCGGAGATCCTTATAATTTTCAAATTTATAGAGACGAAAATCCTCTTTTTCTTTTAAACCGTATCAAAGAGCTTTACGAACAGGGTAGAAAAAGAGACCCGGAAGTTTTCAAAGAAGATATTAACCTCTCGCCTGATGAAACTCAAACTATTGTAAAATACTTTCAACGTATTAATCTCAGTAAAACTGACCTTGATAGTAAAGGAAAAGCTTTTGAAACTTTTATGGGGAGCTATTTCAGGGGTGATTTCGGTCAATATTTTACTCCTCGTAATATTGTGAAATTCATTGTTGATGTTCTTCCAATAAATAATCAATCTCGGGTGCTTGATACAAGTTGCGGTAGCGGTGGGTTCCTGCTTTATGCTCTTGACAAAGTCAGACAACAGGCTGATGAATTTTATAATTTTAGTAATGAAGAAAAAGACCATTATAAATATTGGCACGATTTCGCCGAAAAAAATCTTTTCGGTATTGAAATAAATGATCAAATTGCCAGAACCGCTAAAATGAATATGATTATTCACGACGATGGCCATACTAATGTTATTGCTGCCGATGGTTTGTTAAATGATAAAGTGCTTTGCGATAAATCCGGAAATAATGAATTTAAATTTGATTCATTTGATTATATTATTACTAATCCCCCCTTCGGTAGTATTATTAAGATGAATGAAAAAGCATATCTGCACCAATATAATTTAGGTAAGAAAGATTTGGACTGGCTTGCTGTTAATGATAAGAAGAAAGAGTTATTACGTGATAGCCAAAGCACTGAAATATTATTTATTGAACAATGCCATAAATTCCTTATTGAAAATGGATACCTTGCTGTGGTTATTCCTGATGGAATTCTTACTAATAGCAGCCTGCAATATGTGAGAGATTATATTGAAGAATTATACAGGATAGTTGCCGTAATATCATTGCCTCAAACTGCTTTTACCTCAACCGGTGCTGGTGTAAAAAGCTCTATATTATTTTTACGTAAACATAAACGAAAAACTTCCGAGAAAATCAATAATCTTAAAACAAACCTTAAAAATCAATTACGAAAGGACAAAAAATTTGTTGAAACTATTGAATTATGGGAAAAAGAATTTAATGCTGCTATTAAAAAATTGGAAGCTGAAGCAAAACATCAAAATCCCAATGCCAATAAAAAAGAAATTGCACTTAGTATTGCTCCCTTACGTCTTAATCTCAAACAGGAAATGAATGATAAAATAAATCTATTTAAAGAGGAACTTGCTGAAATATATTTCTCTGAAAAACAAAAAATATTAGATGATTACCCAATTTTTATGGCTATTGCTGATGACATTGGATATGACGCAACTGGCAGACAAACAGGCAATAACGAACTTATTGATATTGGTAAAGAACTTTCAAGATTTATTGAACATATTAACAAAACAGAATAATGTCAACAAAACAGTTTTCGGAAATAGTATCACTGATTAAACAAACACAAAACAGAGCTTTTCGGATTGTTAATGCCCAATTGGTTAATATTTACTGGCAGGTGGGCGAATATATTAGCAAACAAGTTGCTGCTGCTATCTGGGTAATAAAACCGTTAATGAATTAACTGATTTTATTAAAATTAATTTTTCCGAAATAAAAGGATTTAACCGAAGAGGTTTATACAGGATGAAACAATTTTATGAAACCTACTGTAATTTCCAATTTGTGACTCCTTTAATGACACAAATACAAACATCTGATTTTATTAATTATAAATCTGAACATTATGAATAATACTTACTTTTCATTATCTAATAATATTAACAAATCTAAAGTTTTCATTTTGAATCTTAGAGAATTGGAAAAAAGACTAGACCCTTTTTATTATATTCCCGAACTTTTAGAATTAGAAAGAAAAGTTTTAGCAAAAAATCCGAAAAAACTTAGAGATTATGTGAAATCAATCTCAAGCGGTGCTACTCCAAAAACAACAGAAAGCGACAAATATTATTCTGATTCCGAAAATGGAATCCCCTTCTTAAGAGTTCAAAATATTACTGAATGGGGTTTAGATTTATATGATGTTAAATTCATCAATAAAGAAACTCACAATATTGCATTAAGAAGAAGTCAGGTTTTTGAAAACGATTTATTAGTAACAATTACAGGGAGAATTGCAAGTTCAGCAGTAGCTCCTAAAGACTTTGAAGGCAATATCAATCAACATTCTGTTGTTATTAAAACAGAAACTAAAGAAATAAGTGAAATACTTGCCTGTTATCTCAATTCTTCTATTGGTCAACAATTAGCATTAAGATTAACTACAGGTGGTACCAGACCTGCTTTAGATTATTCTGCTTTGCTTTCAATCCCTGTCATTTACGATAAACGTATATTAGTTATAACACAAAAAGTAGTTGAACAGAAAAAACAAAACGAAGCAGAAGCCGAAAAGCTTTTAGCAAGTATAGATGATTATTTACTAAATGAATTAGGAATTACATTACCAACGCCTCCCGAAAATACTCTTAAAAATAGAATGTTTTTTTCTTCTATTAAAGATATTTCAGGTAAGCGCTTTGACCCCTTTTATCATCAAAAGTATTTTACACTTTTAATTAATAATTTGTATTCTGGAAAATATGAAGTAAAAAAGCTTGAGAATAGCTTAATAATTTCTGTTAAATTAGAAGATATAAGTAAATATAAATTTATTAACTATATTGATTTATCATCAATTGAAAAAAAATTTGGTATAATATATAACGAAAATATTAAAACAATTGAGTTTCCTGAATTTCCAAGCAGGGCAAGACAATATATAGAAAACGGCGATTTATTAATATCTGGTTTATCAGGGTCATTAAAATCTATTGCAATTATTGATAATAAAATGGATAATTTAATTGCTTCAACAGGCTTTTTTGTTATAAAGAAAAATATAGATAAATATAATAATAGATATATTTTTGCTTTATTAAGAACAAGTTTATACCAGGCTTTATTAGGGAAATTAGCAAGTGGTGCTATAATGGCTTCAATAAATTATAAAGATCTATGTAAACTACCAATCCCATTTCCTCCTCTTAATAAACAAAAAGAAATTGCTGACCACATTACAAATATTCGCAGACAAGCTCAACTACTCAAAGACAAAACAAAAACAGTATTAGAAGAAGCAAGCAAAGAAATTGAAGCAATATTGTTGAAATAAATAAATAATAATAATGGAAAGAGAGTCAACGAAATTTAATTTTGGATGTTTTTTCAGCTTGATATTTATAGTTTTATATTTATGGATATGCCCGTCTTTCGAATCTAATCCAGGTTATTTTTTTTTATGGCTAATTGGTTTTCTTTTTTTTCCTTTGCTTATTTCAATAGTTTTTGGGTTAGGTCAGGCTTCAGGTTTTATAGTTTCTTTTTTTTCCAACATTTTTAACAAAAAAAACATAATTGAAGAGGAGAAAAAGTATAATAAAACTGTAAAACCTAAAAATCCTGTTTTTATTAATATTGATAAATATAATTACAAAACTGACTTTAATTCCTACAATTCTAAAAGTATTAATTATAGTTTTAAAAATTGCAGCATTTGTCATTCTTCTGATGTAATTACTACTTGTGATGCCTGTGGAAAATATCTCTGTAAAAATTGTGTTAATGATGGTAACAGATGTTATGGCTGTTATGACGCTGCTGAAGGCGACCCCTTTGATTAATTTATTAATACCTAAAAAGAAGAATCTATACTATCAGGCTTTCTGGAATAAAACAAATATATCCAGCAATTTGACACATATAAGCATTTTACATCGAAATAAAAAAAAATAAAACACTAGAAACTAATGAAACAATTGACGCCATTAGTTTTACAAATAAAACACTGCTTTATCCAACTGGTGTTTTAGGTTGCAAAGATATAAAAATTCCATATTACATATTACTAAAGGGTATCTCTAAATACTAATTTTTTAGCACAAAAGACTACCACTAAGAACATAATAAAATCAAGACTTTGTGAACTTTAATTTATCTTTGTGAACTTTGTAGTTAAGTGTTTTATAGAGTTATTAGAGATATCCTTAAATGTTTCACATTTTGCAAATGTGAAACATTTAGCAATAATGTAACTACTCAGCAGAAAAATTTTAGAGTTTATATATTGTGAAAACCTTATAAACCTTAGTACAAGCAATGAACCTGGTACTTAGTACCTGGTTTTGGGTATTTAGTATTCAAAATAGACTAATAAGATTGATATATAAGGGAACAAGTTTTATACTAAGATTAAAAAAATAAAAAATAAAATTATGTATGTTTGGGAGCTTGGTACTTAGTACTTGGTACTTAGTATCTGATATTTAATCAACTGCTGAGTAGTTAAAAAAAATCATAATTACAAAATTATTTATATCTTTGCAAAAGCAAATTATTAATTTTTATATGAGAAATAATATTCATAGTCATTATTTTTTCGGACCAGGTGAAACACCCGGGCTATGCGATATTATTATCTGATATTAATAGATATAAACTCTCTAAAAAAGCCCGGAAATAAAAAATTTCGGGCTTTTTTTATAATTTAGTTTTCAGAATTTATGAAAAACGAATTAAAAATTGATTTTAAAGAAAATAAACATAATAAGATTTTTCTCCACTTTAAAAGTGGTAAAAAATATTATAAAGTATATGAAAATAAATATATTGATTACAGTTTACCAAGAAATATATTATGGCATATTAATTTATTTTTACAAGATTTGAATCCTCTGAATAACAAGAATAAATGTGAAGAGATGAGAATAGGTTTTTTTCAAAAAGTTAAAGACAAATTTGATAATATTTATTTAAGAATAAATAAATATTACGAGTTTAATATTTCTGTTATCAGGAGCGAATATCCTAATAAAAAAGGTAATTATCAAATTTTATTTAAAACTAAATGTAGTATTGACAGCTTCATTAGTCAATTGCTTTCTGACTTGGAAAATTTATTTCTTAGTAATGGATTTTGCAGATATGATATTTCTTATTACGAAAATTTTCCTATAGCGGAATACCTTAGGTTAAAAAAATTTTATATGATTTATAAAACAACCGGAAAACTAAATTTTTCTAAATTAAACGGAAATTTGACTATTTATGAAGAAATTGAAATTTTAAATCAAATAATATCTATAAAAAATACTAAAAATTAATAATATGAAATGGAGTAAATTAAAAGCTAAGATTGAGGCTTTGTTTGTTCCCAATCTGGGATTAAATATTTATTGTAATGCTTATCCTATCAGGGGGCAATGGGGTACTAATAATTCTGTACCAAGATTTTATTTTAAACTGGGTAAAGAAATAATCTGGGACTTCCCTAAAGACTATAAATCAAAATTAAAAAATATTGATTTTTATCAATGGACTTATTATATCACATTCTCCGAAAATATTGCTAATTATATTAATACTCCTGTTAATAAAATATTATCTTTAACTCCGATTATTAAGGATGCCTTAGACGATGTTTGTTTTACTATGAATAATAATGATTTATCCATTGCTCCACTAAACAAATCAAACGTTGCAGATACTGTCGCTATGGCTCAGTATGATTTGATTAAAATATTATTTGCTGCTGACAGACGATTAGGCTTAAACAAACTTAATGAATTTTTTTTACAAACTGATATGAATAATGCTATTAAAATAATACTAAATAAACGAAAAACTTTAAATTATGAAATTTGAATATAAAATTACAGGTATAGGCTGGGCTGAAGGTTTATTGGAAATTAACTATCAAAAAATGGATTTTGAGGTTTCTTATCTTTGTGAACCTTTAATTGAACTTGCTTCTTCTTTAACTGATATTCTGCCAGGCTATCCTAATAATTCTACAGATGATATGATAAAATTTTATTGGCTTGGCGAACCCTGGCTCTACGAATGGAGACTTCAGGTTGTTAATAAGAAAAAATTAAATATTAAAATTATCTATTTTCAGGATGATGAACATTTTGCCGAGCCTAATATTTCTCAAAAAACAAAATCCAATGGAAAAGTTTTGATTGATACTGTCTGCGATTTTAAAGCCTTTGTTAAGTTAATTGTTGATACTTATAGCTTGATACTTAAAACTTATGGTATTTTCGGTTATAAACAAAGCTGGAACTTCTATAACGAGGCTTTTCCTTTAAACGAATATCTCATTCTTAAAGATTTTATAGGAGAAAAAAGATTCTTGAAAACCAAATATATTAAAGATGTGTTATATAGCGATTGGGATTATGATGTAAGCTTATTAAAATAATTATAAATTTAAGCTTAATGTTTCACATTTGCAAAATGTGAAACATTTAATCACACAGATATTTATAATATTCAATAATATGATAAAACAATGACATACACTAATATTCAAAAGAAATTATCTTTACAATTAAGGGCTGAACTGATGGAGAATCAGCCTGATGAAAATAAAATCAGGGAACTGGTGAAACTTGGCGCTGACGTTAATTATATTGATAATAATGACGATAACAGTATGCTGATGGATGCTGTTTGTTTATATTCTAACAAAAAGAAATCTTTAAAATTAGCCAAACTACTCCTTGAATTGGGTGCGGATATTAATTATGAAATTGAAGGATGGAATGCTTTATGGGAGGCTTGTTTATCCAAAAATATTGAATTGGTCAAATTCCTCCTTAAAAATAATGCAAACCCCAATCCTGTTTCTGTTGATGAGTTTGAGTCTCTTCTGGACTTTGCTCAAAATGAAGAAGATTATTGTTTATGTTCGGCCGGAAGCAAATCATTTGATAATTATGGAAGCATGGCTAAACAAAAATTATTGTTTCTTAAAGATGCTAATATTATGAAAGAAATTATCCTGCTCCTTAAAAAATATGGTGCTAAAACTTATGATGATATATTTGCTGACAAACCCGAAAATTTTATTATTATATCCGCTGATTTCACTACTGGATTAAGAACTAAAAAGGGTAACCTTTATCCCGATAAAATTCCTGGTACAAACTACTATTTTAACTATAGATTTAAGAAATGGCTTAATGAATATCCTAAACCTATTAATGACATTAGCCGGATATCTAAATCACCGGATATGGATTTTATTACAAAATTTAATAATGAAGGCTTGTATCTATCTAAAAGAATTAAAAAATTAATTGATAAAGATATTAAAGTTACTTCTCGTTTTATAGACCTTAAATTAGAAGAGAAAAATATTAGAAAATTTATTGACAAAATAATACTTTAGTTTATGTTAATCATAGAAAAAAATAAAATTAAATATCAAAATTATGAGGGAGATAATACCTTTATTATAGTTTCTAAACACAAAGGCTATTTTTTGAGATTTCTTAATGAACAGGTGATGCTGGCTGACAATTTAACCTTTGGTGATTTTTTCAGATTTCTTATTAATGAAAAAGATACTATTAATACTGTTTTTACTAATGCTTTAGGGGGATATGATTTTAATAAATTTGTTGTAGCTTTTAATAAGAGAAAAAAGAAATATGAAACAGATATTAATGATATAAAATTTTTGCAACTTGAATGGAGAGTTGAAGTTGAAAATGAAAATATCCAAATATATACTGATTTTGATGGTATCGGAATAGATACTAATAATGAATCATCAAATAAATTGATTGGAATCGGAATTGATTTTACTTCTCTGCATTTATTAAAGAATATTCCTTTAAAACTTAATAAGGAATTTATCATTCGTGATGATAAAAAAAAGAAAAACAATATTATTCTTAAATCTTATAAAGATTTTACTTTATTTGAATTGATTAACTCCATTTTATATGAAATTTCATTTTATGGCGATTTTAATCTAATTAATCAAAATGCTAAAAAATCAAATATTGATTCTAATGATGGAAATTACGTCTTCCCTGGAATAAATAAGAATAATAGAAAATGTATTGATCCTAATAAAGTTCATTCTTTATTAAATGATAATCCTTCAGTTCAAAATGATGATCTCAGTTCTTTCTCTGAAGGAAAATTCAAGTCCTGGAAAGAATTTGAATCTATGATCGGCATCTGGAAAGGTAGAAGAATTACTCTTAAATCTTTAAGAAAAAAAGCATGGCGTCGCAACAAAAACAGATAATGAAGTTTTATTTCGAGATAGTAAAATAAATTATAAAAATGTTTTATAAACCTCTGCCATCCCGCAATATTTTTGAGAATAACACCATTACTAAGCGAATTGACCTCATAAGCACTTTTAAACTAAATCTAATATAAGGATTAAAACCTAATGAGTTGAATTTTTTGATGAATAATTTAGGATTGTCGTTTTTTCAGTTTTTCTATTTGTTGTTTTGTAAGTCCTGTTAATTTTTTAATAACATCTATAGACATACCTTCATTCAAACAGTTTAGAGCTATTTGATTTTTTTCTTCTTCTTTTCCTTTCTCAACCCCTTCTTTCAATCCTTTTTCAACCCCTTCTTTCAATCCTTTTTCTTTTCCTTCTTTCAATCCTTTTTCAACCCCTTCTTTCAATCCTTCTTCTTTTCCTTCTATTTTTCCTTCTTCTCTTGCGGTGTCTAATGAGTTTTTAATATCTCTGTAATATTTAAGGCTGTCTTCGTATTCATCCATTTGTTCTTTGGAGAAATTAGCTATTTCAGCTACTTCAAAGAACTTTAGGAAGATTTTCTCCCTTAATTTTTCGGGTATCTTATCTAATCTGTTAAGGTTTTTAATGATATAAAGCCATTTGTCAAACCTTGTTTTAAGGTCGTTAAGTTTCTTATTAAATTTAGGCATCTCAAGGTAGATAAACATAAATTTATCATAGAAAATCTTATTAGTTTCTATATCCGTCAGTTTAATATCATAACGATATTTGTCTGATTCATCTTTATCTTCATCAAAGACAAAGTCGAGTATAGCGATTGTGTAAACAGCATTAAGCTCAAAGTCCCAGTTGGATTTCTTAGCTTGTTCGCGAATAGGGAAAGTAGAATAATAGAGGGTGCGGTCTTTGAAGAACTTTTGTTTGGTTTTCTGTAGCTCAACTATGAACTTTTCACCTCTTTCATTTTCGCAATAAAGGTCGAAGATAGCCCTGCGTTCATTGGCAGAAATACCTAATTTCTCACTTTTAAGATAAGTAAGTTTTTTGATTTTTCCCTGTTCTTTATGCAGTAATTCATTTAGAAAATCAATTAGTAACTCCTTATTCATCTCTTCCCCGAACAGCCGCTTAAACCCGTAATCCGTAAAAGGATTAACATATTTTTCTGTCAGCATAGTATGTTGTTTTTTAAGGCTACAAAATTACTAATTTTTTTATTATGTATTACTTAATCTGATAAATTCAAACTTATTTAAACTTTCTCAAACTTGCTTATTAAATATATCTCCCGCTAATTTCGCAGATTTTAATTTTTCTACGATTATCAGCGTTATCTATGATAACTAAGCGCAACGACCTTTTAAACACCTTTAACATTTGTAGTATCTTTAAAAACTCCAATTCCATCTCCTGATTTTAGGAACTTATCTATGCACACAAAATTCACTGCCCTGAAAGGGCGTAATAATTTATAAATATACCTCATATCAAATACTTATCTGCATTAACAAGGATTTTAGAAAAGGCTAATAGTGAGGTTAGTAAATTAATAGGTTTTTAGAACCCTATAAATAAATAGATGTTTTTACTTACCAAACTTTGTTTAATAGCTAATTTTCCTTTTATTAAATTGCGAAGGTTGCCATCTTTAGTCTGCAACTTAGAGCAACAGAAAATTAAAACAAAACAAAAAAATTACTATTTTTGTAAAATTTTTTATCAGTTATATATGAAAAATAGAAAAGCTGTAATTGCTTTAGCCTTATTCTTAGGCGTTTTCGGTGCTCATAGATTTTATTTAAGGCAAAAGTTCAAAGCATTGCTTTGTTTGCTTTTCTGTTGGTCGCTTATTCCTGCTTTTTTCGGTTTATGTGATGCTATATTTTTCTTTTTTATGAACGATGATGATTTTAATTACAGATATAACACGGGTATTGATACTGAACACAAATATTGTGCTGGTTGCGGAGTAAAATTTTCTTTATTAAACATGCCCGCTTTTAGCGTTAATTTAAGCGACGGTCATAAATTATGTATTAACTGCAATTATAAAATTTCTATTGCCGATAAACAATTCAGATTTTATTCTACTAAATTGTACGATTCTAAAGATGTTAAGAATATTTTAAATTCCTATAATTCTACAAAAGCTAATCAAAACAAAGATGATAATAATAAACAAGGATAATCATACCGCAACATAAGGCTGTAATCAAAAATTGAGAATAACACCATAATTTATTATGGTGTATAAAAAAATCTGTTTTATTGTTTCGTTAACCGCTTCAGCGGTTTTTAATATATCGGATAAATAATTAGAATAAAAACTTTACTAAAAAATTAAGATTTTCAGGAGCAATAATAAAATAATCATATCAAAATTATAATTAAAATCCTAACAATGAATTTTTAAATCTTATTCAATCTTTTATTTACATTTATGAAATTATACTTAAAAAAAATTAATCAAGAAATTCAGTCCGATTTAAAGCTAAGTCCTTTATTTAGAACTTATTTTAACACTATTTTTACATTATTTGAACAATCGGATGATTTTGATGATAGTATCCTTATTAAAAGAATGATAGATTACTTAGGTATTCCTATTGATATCCCTGAATTTTCTAAAGATTATTTTTTACCTGATATTGAAAAATTTGATGATTTTATTAAGGTTAACATTTACAACAAACGTAATAAACATAAGGCAACAAAGGTTTTAGACTATAATGGTAATTTAGTTTTTGAGGTACATAAATTAAAAATTAGTCCACTTCCTTTTATGAATAATAGGGGTCTTTTATTTACTAATGGAGTTGCTTTATTACAAAAAAAAATCAAAAACGTAGGTAAATTTTATGGTATAATTTCTTCTACAGGTAAAATTATTATTGAGCCAGTTTATCATTATATTTATGACGATTTTATTAAAATTTATAATAAATTTTATACGTTTTGTAAAAAAGAAGATAAAACAGGTTTTATTGATATTCAGAATCCGTCTGATATTGTTTTTTATAATATTGATACTAAAGATTTGATACACTGGAGTAGCGATTATTTTTTTAAAGTCAGAATTAATGATAAATATGGATATATAAAAGCAAATCAAGAGTTTGCGCTTAATCCTATTTACGATGATATTCAGATTGTTAATAATTTAATTATTGTAAAAATTGGCGATAAATATGGATTATTAAGTAAATACGGTCCCAATAATACCATTTTTAATAAAATTGTCGAGGTTGAATATACTGAAATCAATATAATAAATGACATATATTCATCCCACAATGAAATTGTTTTTGCTATTTTGAAAAAATCAAATGATAAATTTGCTGTTTATGATGATAAAAGAGCTAAATTTGTTGATCTTGACTGTGATTATTGCTTTGGTGAACTAAGGTCTGATTTTGTTTGTTTTATTAAAGATGGGAAAAAAGCTGTTTATTCTTTTAATAATGCTAATATTTACTGGCTTGATAATGATATTAATATAGATACCATTGATAAAATTGGGGGGTCTAAATATTATTATTCGGTTAGTTCGGTTATAACAGGTAAGTTTGCAATTACTGATAAAAGATTTAATCTTATTACTGAGTTCATTTTTAATCATCCTATTGAATATTATCAGCTATCTAATGAATTTGTAGTTTATCTTTTTAAAGAAAAAAAGAATTATGCAATAAACAGAATTACATATTCAAAAAATGTCTTTTTCCATTTATTCGCAAAAAATAGTAAATTTAATTATTCTAACTTTCCTGAACAAATTCTTCCTGTTATTGATTCTTCTGATAAAGATTATGGTTTTATTCTAATTGCTGGTACACAATATCAGGATACAATGAAAATTAATATGAATATTAAAGATGGAGATGCTCTATGTATTGTCCCTGAACCTGATAATGATTTTGATAAAAATGCTGTCGCTCTTTACAAAAAAACAGAAAATGAAAATATTAAAATTGGATATATTCCACGTAAATTCAATTCTAAAGTTATTATGGATATTAAAGCAGGTAAAAAACTCTCTGCTCTTGTTTATTCAATTATCAAAAATGACTTTAAACCTGAAATTGTTATTGAAATTATTGTCTGCATTTAATTATGGACATCTCTAAAAACTCCATATTCCCTCCTGTTTTTAGGAGAGGGTAAAGGATGAGGTTAAATTTTTATTAGTTTTTTGAAGTCCCCTTTAATATAAAATTATAAAAAAAATTATCTTTATAAAAACATTAAAAAATGATTTTGATAAGCAAATAAGCTCCATCCGAATTATTTTTTCTCTTTTTAGTTTTATTACAATTACCTATTATAATAATTTTATAATCCTTGTCGGTTGCTTATTTTTTTTATTATTTCAGCCAATAATCCGGGTGTATAATATTTCTCTTTTATTGTTTTTTTTGATGCTATTTCTATTCCTTTCACAAAATTAATATATTGCATCGCTCCATTTGAAACGTCAAATAGATTTTCTTTTTCTGTTACAATCCAATCGGATCTATCAACCAATATCAAACTCCCCAATTCCTCTCCGCTTGATGTATCTAAATATTTTATTTGTCCATCGCTACAACCTATTATTGCTATTCTATCTTCTGCTATTAAACTCACTGATAAAACTTCTCCTGTTAATCCTGTATTACTCCATATTTCATCGCCTGTTTCAACTTCCCAAAATCTAACCTCCCCCTGTGATCTTTCAGAATAACCCCCGCCTGATAAGAAATACTTTCCATCTCTTGTAATACAAATCTTATTTATACTAAATTCATTGCCCTTAAAACTATTTATTTCTTCTCCACTACTTATTTTCCATCTCTTTATTGTTCTATCTGCACTACCAGATAACAAAAATTTTCTATCCGGTGAAAAACATAATGTATTTACACTATCTGAATGACCTTGAAATACTCTGATTCTTTTTTTTGTTTTTATATCCCATAATCTTATTGTATCATCATCACTTCCTGTCATTACCTTATTGTTGTTATTCAAATAACTTATTGTGTTTATAAATTCTTTATGCGCTTTAATCTTTATAATTTTATCTCCCCGCTCTAAATCCCATATACTTAGAATTCCATCAAAATCTCCTGATATTCCATATTTTCCATCTGGTGAAAATTCTAATGTTTCAAACGAATCTCTATTCTCTTTAAATCTCATTACTTCTTTTCCTTTTTTTAAATCCCATAGTTTCATTGTTCTATCAAAACTTCCTGTTAAAGCATTATTACCGGTTGTACTTATACATACTGATTTTATTGCTTCATTATGTCCTTCTATTTCTCTTATTTGCACTCCTCTTTTTAAATTAATTATTTTTATTGTTCCATCAATATTTCCAATTAATATCGTTTCTCCATCTGAGGATATATTCATTGATATAACATTACTTCTATGACTCTCTATGCTACGAATATTCTTGCCTGTTATTGTATCCCATATTTTGATGGATAAATCCGACCCGCCTGATATTATATTTTTATTATTATTTATAAAACATACTGAATTTACACTCCTTTTATGTCCTGTAAAAGTCCTTAGTTCTATCCCTTTCTCTAAATCCCATAATTTTATTGTATTATCATCACTACCGGATAATATGTAGTTGCCTTCATTTGACAAACATATTGAATTAATACGTTGTTCGTGCCCCTTTAAACTTTTTATCTTTTCGCCTGTTTTCAAATCCCATAATATGAGTTTTCCTTTATTTAAAGTCCCCCCGCCTGATATTGCATATTTGTCGTCTGGTGTAATAATTACTGATTTTATATCCCCTTTTTTTTCATCAAATCTATTAATTTCCTTAATAGATTCCATATCAAATAATAACATTTCTGTGTTTTGATAATAAGCGCCGCCTGTTAAAATAAATCTAAAATCTGAAGAATAACTTATTGAATTTATAAATCCGCTAAACCCTTCTATACTTGTTAATATCTGCTCTGTTGTTATATCCCATAATTTCATTGAATAATCCCAACTCCCTGATAGTATTTTATTTCCGTCCTTAGATAATTTCACCGTTTTTACAGAATCTTTATGTCCTAAAAAGATTCTAATAATTTTACCTGTTTTAAGTTCCCATAAAATAATTGTCCCGTCATCACTACTTGACAATGCTTCCTTATTACTTGATGAAAAAATTACACTATTTATCTCTTTTCTATGTCCCTTATATGTCCTGATTAATTTTCCTGTTTTAATATCCCATAATTTCATTGTTTTATCATTACTTCCTGTTAAAAGCAATTTATTATCAGATGAAATACTTATAGTTTTTATGCTCCCTGTATGACCTAAGGACAAAGTCATTTTATATTGGTTATTATTCATCTTGTTTTTAAATTAAACATTTCTTTTTTTTATTACTACCTATTTATTAATTTAATCTGAATTTAATTCACAATATTTGAATCTTATAGTTTAAGTAACTGATTTATTTAATTTTTTAATAAAACACCAGAAACTAATGAAACAATTGACGCCATTAGTTTTACAGATAAAACACTGCTTTATCCAACTAGTGTTTTAGGTTGCAAAAATATAAAAATTCCATATTACATATTACTAAAGGCTATCTCTAAATACTAATTTTTAACACAAAGAGCATAAAGGACTACCACTAAGAACACAACCGAGCGAAGCGAGCTCATAAGCACCTTTAAAAATTATTTAGTATTGCGCATAATAAAATCAGGACTTTGTGAACTTTGATTTATCTTTGTGAACTTTATGGTTAAGTATTTTATAGAGTTATTAGAGATGTCCTTAAATGTTTCACATTTTACAAATGTGAAACATTTAGCAATAATGTAACTACTCAGCAGAAAAATTTTAGAGTTTATATATTGTGAAAACCTTATAAACCTTAGTATAAGCAATGAACCTGGTACTTAGTACTTAGTACCTGGTATTGGGTATTTAGTATTCAAAATAAATTAATAAGGTTGATATATAAGGGAACAAGTTTTATACTAAGGTTAAAAAAAATAAAAAATAAAATTATGTATGTTTGGGAACTTGGTACTTAGTATCTGGTATTTAATCAGCTGCTGAGTAGTTACAATCAGCTTCTTTAATTTTAAATTATTCTGATGATAAAGAACAAGAAGAAGAAGATATTACTTATAAATTAGATTTTACTTTATATGATATAATACATGCAATTCTCTATCAAATTACTTATCATGGAACTTCTGCCGATAAATATATTAAATACTCAGAATTTGCAAAAGAGGAAATTAAATCTCTGGAAGTTAATGTTAAATATATCATTGATAATATTGGAGGATTAGAAAATCTTAAGAAAGAAAAAGTAATGTATAAATATTATATAAGACAATTAATACAAATTGAAAATTTGAAAAAATACATTATTGAATAAAAAAGTATTTTTTTTATACTTAAAATGATTTTATATGCTCAGGTAATGCGTTTGCTATGCGTTTGCTATAGGATTGCCAAGCCATTGCATTAGGATAGTAATGCGATAGTAATCAGATAGTAATGAGTTAGTAATGAGACGGCAATGAGATAGTAATGAGATAGTACGTTTTTAATATTTTATTTTTTTTGACAGCTTATTTTTTCCTGGTTTTTAATCTATTAGGGTTCAACAACTTTTGATTTCTAATTTTGAATATAAAAACCTTATCTTTTTTAGTATTTGCAAATTTAATAGGGTATTTAACGCCTATTTTACCTGTAATAATATTATTTAGTTTGTTTTTGACAAGTACTTTTAAAAAGATTGATTTTATAAATAAAAAAAGACGCCACGGTTATGATCATATTCGTGTTGGAAATCCTGGCGGGCAATCCGTCGTAGGCTTCAATATGCCCGGTAAAATCTATGTCAAAATATTTGATTTTTATGTTAGATTTGGGGTATATATCTTCTCTGATACCAGAAAAACTTATGCAGCTTTCGTTAAAAGACAATTCATTACAGCTTTATTCAACTAATTCGCTATTAGTAAATACTTTTTAAAAAGCTTAGCTTCAAATATTTTTCTTAATAATTTTAAAGTATATTACCAACTGCCACCGGCACCGCCGCCTCCAAAGCCGCCGCCGCCGAAACCTCCGAAACCACTGCTGCCACCGCCGCCACTGAAGCCGCCCCAACTGCCTTTATGCCCGCTGCCGCTATTCATTGTGCTCATTAGCCATAATAG
>JAGODS010000218.1 GCA_017998135.1 Bacteroidales bacterium | reverse complement strand
ATAATACTGCTGTTTCCTACAATTATCAAACTTGAACATCATCACGAGCATTTTGTATGCTCTGCAAAAAATGAGAAACATTTTCATAATGAACATCACAAATGCATTGTTTGCAGTTTTGAATATTCATTATTTATCGATTACAGCTCATTTAAGGCAACAGAAAAGAATTATTTTAATGATATTTTCAGTAATTTCTATTTAGCGAGTTTTTATTCAAATAATGCTAAAAATAATGTCTTATTAAGAGCTCCACCTCAAGAGTAGAGTTTGGGATTAAAGCTGAAACATAGCTTTTAATATCCTTTTCAAAAAAAAGCTATAAACAATTTAAAGACATTTTTAATAAATCGGAGAACTGTTATAGGCTTAGTATAATATTACTATAAGCCGGGCAATTCAGCGATCATAATATTATAAAATATGAAACAGATTTTGATAATTAGCATTATTTTGTTTTTTTATCAAATAAATAATGCACAAAATAGAATAACAGGAAAAATAACAGATAAAGAAAACAATGCTATTGAAGGAGTTTCTGTAATACTGCCAGAGTTAAACAAAAGCACTATTAGCGATAAAGACGGAAAATACAAGTTAGAAAATCTGCCGCAGGCGAAGACAAAAATAGTTTATACTTTGCTTGGTTATTCTAACCTGATTGAAACAGTAGAATTAAACAGGGAAAATCTGATATTAAACGTAAGTCTTGAAAGCACTATATTAAAAGCAGAAGAGGTAATAATTTCAGGCGGATATCATTCAACCCAGCATGAGAATGCAGTTAAAATAGATGTATTAAAATTAAGCTCAAAGGATATAAAGATAACGCCTAATTTTACAGAGGTTTTAACCAAAGTTCCCGGCATTGATATGATTTCAAAAGGGAGCGGAGTTGCAAAACCCGTTATCAGGGGATTGGCGATGAATGATATCCTTGTGTTAAATAATGGCGTGAGGATAGAAAATTATCAGTATTCCAACCATCATCCCCTTGGCGTGGAAGAATTTGGAATAGACGATGTTGAAATTATTAAAGGACCTGCTTCACTGCTTTATGGCTCAGATGCTATAGGCGGAGTTATCAATTTCATCAAGGAAAAACCTGCTCCTGTCGGCAATATATTGGGAGATTACAATATCCAAATGTTTTCTAATACTAATGGAATGACTAATAATTTGGGAATAAAGGGAGCTTCCAGGAATTTTTTTGGCGGGCTAAGAGCAGGATATAAAACAAATGAGGATTTCCTTCAGGGAGAAGGCGATTATGTTCCCAACTCACGGTTTAATAGTTATACAATCCAGGCAAATGCAGGATATACCGGTAAAAAAGGAACAGCAAGACTTTATTATGACAGGATAAGAATGAATTTAGGTCTGGTAGAAGACGAAGCAATTGAAGAGATAAAGGAAAGAGGCAGAGATCCGGAGTTGTTCTACCAGCGTATTAATTCGGATATATTATCGTCTCAGAATAAACTGTTTTTAGGAAAAACAAAAATAGATATAAATGCAGCTTACCAAAAGACGGAGCTGACTCATTTCGGAGAGCCCGATGTTTATGAGTTGGAAATGGGGCTTAAAACCCTGACTTATGAGGCGAGGCTTTATTTACCTTCGGATGTGAACTCAAATTATATAATAGGTTTTCAGGGATTAAACCAGGAAAACAGTAATCTTAACGATAGAGAAATAATATTGCTGCCTGACGCCAAAATATTCAATTATTCGGCGTTTGGATTAGTACAGAAAACTATTGTTGAAAAGATAAAACTACAGGTAGGATTTAGATTTGATGAAAAACAAATAACTACTGAAGAAGTTCAGGCTTCTGCCGCCTCCGGTTTTCGTCCTGGCATTGAAAAAAAATATAATAGTTTCAGCGGTTCACTCGGAGCGACTTATAATATATCAGAGGCTTTATTGATACGCAGCAATGTAGCAGCAGCCTTCAGAACGCCGACTTTAGCAGAGCTTACTTCAGACGGACAACACGAAATACGCTATGAGAAAGGTGATGCTATGCTTAGTCCTGAGAAGTCCACTGAAGTAGATTTGAGTATGCATCTGCATAAAAAACATTTTACTTTTGACTTAGCAGGCTTTTACAATATGATAGATAATTTTATTTTTATAGCACCTACAGGTGATAGTAGTCAGACAGGGTTAAATATATATAAATACAAGCAGCATAATTCGTATTTGTATGGCTGTGAAGCGGGATTACATTTTCATCCATCATCCTTAGAATGGCTGCATCTGGAAATTACTTATGCAGCAGTGAGGGGTAAACAGAAAAATGATGACAATCTGCCTTTTATCCCAGCAGATAAATTAAAGCCTGGTTTAAGGTGCGAGTTTGGATCGCTTAGAAAATTGTATCTTGATGATATTTATATTTCTTTTAATTCACAGCTTGTATTTAAACAGAATAAATCAGCGATAGAGGAAAAGCCAACCGATGCTTATACTCTCTTTGATATAGTGACAGGAGCTAAGATAAATTTTAATAAGCAACCTTTGATAATTAGTTTGAGTATTAATAATCTGTTTGATATAAAATATACAGACCATTTGTCCACCCTCAAAGAAGCAGGCTTTTATAATTCGGGCAGAAATATAGTCTTGAGCCTCAGGATCCCTTTTATAATTAACTTTTAAATGTTTCACATTTTACAAATGTGAAACATTTAGCGCAAAAACCTTTGAAACTTTATATAAAGGATTTAAATAAATTTGCTGTTATAAAAAAGGGGCTTTAGGAAGAAAGCTCCCTATTAATCAAAACCGAATATTAATCTTCAGAAATCTCTTTAAGCAATTCTCTGTATTTTGAAAAAACGCCAGATTTAGAAATATAGCCGAGATATATCCCATTTTTTACAACAGGAATATTATAAATATCAATTCCTTCTAATTTATTAACTATTTCTTCCATTGATTCATTAGGAGATACTGTAATTTTTGGGATAATCATAATGTCTTTTACAAAAATTTTGTTATATAATTCAGGTTTAAAGATAATGTTTCTGACATCGTCAATATATATATCCCCGTAAAAGTGTTTATTATCATCAACAACAGGAAAGATATTTCTTATAGATTTAGAAATTATTTCAACGAGTTTACCTAAATCAGCCTGTGGCTCTATTGTTGTATAATCGGTTTCAATTAAGCTATCTAAGCTAAGCAGAGCAGTAATAGTTTTATTTTTGTCGTGGGTAATTAATTCGCCTCTTTTTGCAAGTCTTTTGGTATAGATTGAATGAGGTTCAAAGTAACTAACAGTAAGAAATGAAATAGCTGAAGTAGTAATTAAAGGAATAAATAAGCCATAGCCGCCTGTAATTTCGGCAATCAGAAAAATAGCAGTCAGTGGAGCGTGCATAACTCCGGACATAACGCCAGCCATTCCTGCAAGTGCAAAATTATGTAGAGAAAGATTAGCAAAGGGAAGAGCGTTTATACCATAAGCAAAGATAAAGCCTGTCAGTCCGCCTGTAAATAACGAAGGGGCGAAAATGCCGCCTATACCTCCGCTACCGGTGGTTAAAGCCATTGCTATAACTTTAAAAAACAAAATCACAGCAAGGTAGAGTAAAATCATCCAGAAATCATCCCTGATATTGTAAAAAAAACTGTTTATAACAAAATTATCATATTGTCCGCTAAGTATGGTTTTTAGTGTTTCGTAACCTTCTCCGTATAAAGGAGGAAAGATAAATATAAGGAGGCTTAGCATAGTCCCGCCTATGAAAATTTTTTTATAAGGATTAATAATTTTATAGAATTTACCTTCAATAAACATAGTAGTTCTGGTAAAATATAGAGAAATAAATCCTGCAAAAGCCCCAAGTAGAATATAATAAAAAATATTTTTAAGAACAAAGGGTTCGGTTATGGTATATGATAAAAGTATGCTTTGCCCCATAAAGAAACTCGTAATAATTGTAGCAGTTACAGAAGAAATAAGTAGCGGTATTATTGAAGCCATCGTCAGATCTAACATTAAAACTTCAAGCGTAAAAATCAACCCTGCAATAGGGGCTTTGAAGATGCCGCTTATTGCGCCTGCAGCACCACAACCTATCAGAAGGGTTAGTGTCTTATAATTAAGATTTATAAATTTGCCGAGATTAGAGCCTAAGGAAGCGCCTGTCAGGACGATTGGAGCTTCTGCACCTACAGAGCCGCCGAAGGCAATTGTTAAAGTGCTTGCTATGATTGATGAATATGTGTTGTGTGATTTTAGCTTGCTCCCTTTTTTGGCGATACTGAATAATACTCTGCTTATTCCGTGACTTATATCATCTTTAATAAATTTTTTTATAAAAATGACTGTTATAAATATGCCAATTATTGGATAAATTAATAAAAGTAAACTACCCGTTGCACTATCAGACGACTTCATAATAATTTGATTGACATAATAGAAGCAATTTTTCATCGCAATGGCAGCTATTGCACTTAAAATACCTATAAAAAAACTTAAAAGCAGGATTAGTCTGTCCTGCCTGAGCTTATTTAAGTAGTTAAATAATTTTTTTATTGATTTTGTCAACCAAAAAGTTATTTTAGTTTCTTGTATAAAAGAAAAATTCATTAAAGGGTCTTTTTGCTAATTTTTATTTAACTTGAGCGCCTG
>JAGODS010000217.1 GCA_017998135.1 Bacteroidales bacterium | reverse complement strand
TGGAAAAAGGAATTTATCGGTCTCAATTGGATTGTATAATGTTTACACGACATCTTAAGTTTTGCAAAGTATGTTGTAAAACTTTAGAAGATGTTATAGTGCAATATTCTAAATAAACATACGATTTATAAAACAACATAGTAAACTATAAACTAAAAAAACAAAACTGCGAGAATAGCAATACCTCGCAGTTTTGTTTCCATAAACTTAAATACTATATTTTTTAAAAGTCTATTTCTTTTAAGCTTAAAACTCCAGCTTATAACTAAGTATCGGGAGCATTGTCATTTGATACCAGTATTTAATTTTGCCAGTTCTTTCATCAAAATACTGTCCTCCTGCGTTTTTGTGGTTAGTTGCGTTTTGCAGGTCAAGGGATAGGATGCTGCTGATTTTTTTGTAATTACGCTTCAGGCTTATTTTAAAGTCCAGCCTGTAATAATCAGGATTTTTCAGGGTATAAGCCTTATCTTCATAATATTTTACTTCTCCTGCTGCAACTGACGCTTCAAGATTAATAGGCGTATATCTTAACCCGCCTATATAAAGAGATTTGATATCTATCCCAATTATCCTTTTTTTCCATCTTTCAGACAAAATCCATTCCTTGCCGAAAGTTAGCGAAGAAGCGTAGTTAGTATTGAAACGGGTGTTGTACCACCTATCATCTGCTGCTTTATATTTTGAATCAAACAAAGAAACTGACAGCAGGGAGTAGAAATTATTATGAAGAAACCTTTCAAAACTGAGTTCGTATCCGTAATTTTTTCCATGCCCATTATTTGCGAGCCGCTCTTTAACATCCCAGTAATTAAGAACTGAATAAGAGCCGGCTTTGTTTAAACCAACAGGAATATTAAATAAATGCTGATAATATAGTTCGGTTTTAATATGTATATACTCATTTATATTCATATCATAACCCAAAACAATATGGTGAGCTTTGTTTAATCCTAAATTTTTATTAGGCATAGTTTGCAAAGCGCCGGTTTGAATTGTTACATAATATAAGCCTAAAGGTTGCATCTGGCTGTGGAGACCATAACCTATACTTAGGCTTTGCCTTTTAGATAAATCATATTTCAGGGCTACCCGCGGTTCGGCAGAATGAGTGTTATTAAGAAATAAATGAAGATAATGCATACCTATATTACTTGTAAGCTTTTTGTTTATCCTGTAATTCCATTGAAAAAACGCCTGCATTATTTCGGTTTTACCTTTACCGTTTATTCTGTCAACTAAGAAAACAGTGTCGGCAGCATCTTTCATACTTAGATTATATCCTGCCTGACTCAGAATTAAGCCGCTGCGAATACTGCTTAAAGAGTTTATTTTTTGTGTATAGGTTGCAGAGAAGGATAATTTGCTTTGCAGAAATTTTTCCTCGTATTCCCTTTTAAAAGTAGTTAAATCTTTTTCTATTTTATCATCCTTTTCTCCGTTTTGAGTGCCTGATAAGACAAGTGCTGTTTTCAGATAAGAGCGATTATTGAAAAGTTTTGTGTTGGATAAACTTATCGCTCCTGTATTACTATAGAATTTACTGTTATACTGGAAAAAACTATCTTCATCCCATTTTAAAGAATCTTTTTTAGCCTTCATAGTTTCTGAACTGAGACCGCCAAAGCCGAAAATCTCAAAATTTCCATATTTTTTTGTGGGAAGGAATAAATTAAGCGACATATCCTGGAAATTAAGTATTGCATCATAAAGCGGTACGCCTATTTTAGCGAGCATTGATAAGGTCGAATATCTATAGTTGATAAGGTAGGAGCCCTTATAACCTTCGTAAATAGGTCCTTCGGCAGATAACTCGGTACCAAGTAAGCCTAATTTGAATGTGTATTCTTTTTTCTCATTATTACCCTTGCGAAGTTTCATATCAAAAACGCCTGAAAGGGCATTGCCATACTCGGCGGCGAAAGCGCCTGTTGAAAAGTCGGAATTGCCCAATACCTGGGCGCTCAGGATAGATATGCCTCCGCCGGATGTTCCTATATTTGAGAAATGATTTGGATTTGGAATTTCAACCCCTTCCATACGCCACAGCAAGCCAATCGGATTATTTCCCCTGATTGATATTTCATTGTTGCCGTCATCACCCGAAATCACACCTGCAAACGAAGTCGCCATTCGTGCCGGGTCATTAGCTGCGGCTGCAAATCTCTGGGTTTCCTCTACTGAGAAGGTGCGTGTACTGACTGTTGACATTTCATTCAGTGCTTTATTCTTTTCAACTTCAGCAGTTACTTTTACTTCATTCATCATAATAGGGTCTTCTTCCATATCTATGTTTAATACTAATTCTTTTCCGGATCTAACTTCAAGGTTTTGCATTAGGATTTCTTTGTATCCTAAAAAAGAAATTTTAAGACTTTGCTTGCCCACAGCTACTTTTGCTATTTTGAAATTACCGTTTGCATCAGTGCTGACTGCCTGCAGCGGATTACTGTTTAAAACAACAACTATAGCGCCGCTTATCGGACTTTGCGATATTTTATCAGTTATTGTGCCTCTGATATTCTGAAAAAGAGTTTGTGAGTGAAGAAGTGAACTGATGCCAAATATTAATATTATTAAAAATATTTTACTTTTATCTATATTCATTTCTGAAAATTATTTATTAGGTCTTTAATAATTTTTAATTAATATGCTGCACTTTACCTGAGCCGCTTATTTCAGCATCAACAGAAGGCGTTCCTCTGTATTTAATATCGCCGCTGCCTGATATCTTTGCATATAACATTTCAACAACATTTATAGTAATATTTCCTGAACCGCTTATTTTTCCTGATGTGGTTAGACATAATACATTTATTGAGTTTATGCTCCCAGAACCGCTAACAACAAGTTTTTCATATTTGAGCGAACCTCCGTTAATATTAATGCTGCCTGAACCGCTTATTGAAGCATCAAGGTCTTGTCCTTTTATAGAAGAAACAGATATATCACCCGACCCGCTTATACTTAAATCCAATTTATTAGTATTTATAATATCACCTGCATAAATATCGCCGCTGCCATTAACATCAAACCCATTTATTTCTGGTGAATGTACAATAATTCTAACAGGGCTGTGTTTCCATATAACCCCCTTGAATTTAATGTTTAATATATCTCCTTCTATCTGGGTTTTTAAGACAGGTAAAATGTTCGACTGTGCTTTGACCTCAACATAATAAACCGAATCCTGAACATAATTCAGATCTCCGTCAAGCGAAAGATTTATTTTAGTAAATCCATTCACATAACGAACTTCAGTTACTGTTTTGCCTTTTCCTATTATGCCAAATAACGAGTCTTTTTTGCAGGAGGCGACACAAATTAAAATTATAAAAGCTATAATTGAACTATTTAATATTCTCATAAGTAAATATTTTTTGGTTATATCCTAAGGACAACTAAATAAATATTTACCCCTATTATCTTATAAAATATTTTTCTTATTTCAAAGACTACTATTTAATAATATACTTATACTAAACAAAAAAAACAAGCGAGGTTGCGAGATTTAACCTTACCCTACCATCCTAACACCCCTTCGGGGTTTGATTGTAATTGGGGATAATTATTTTCTACCATCTTAACTTCTACCATCCTGACACCCCTTCGGGGTTTTAAGAGATACCCATAACTCTAAATTAAACCTTAAGAGAGGAATTAATCATTACTTGATAGGAGCCATTTCCATATAGGTATTATCATTATTTTATAACCATTATATTTTATTTCCTCTTCTTCGTCATAAGTTAAAATTATCCCTTTATTAAGTTTATAGACGCTTAATGCCTCTGCCAGCCCTCTTAATTCTCTCTCTCTTGTATAAGCATTATATACACTTTCGCTAACTTGTATGGCTTGTTGTATATTACTGCCCTTTCTTACAATAAAATCGCATTCATACTTATTATTATGGTAATAAATTTCTTTCCCTTTTCTTTTAAGTTCAAGAAAAACGATGTTTTCAAGCTGTTTGCCCCTGTTTTCTGAAAAACTGAATGAAACAGCATTAAATAACCCTGTATCTATAGTGTATATCTTCCTGTTATTTATTATTTGCTTTTTGAGAGAAAAGTCATACTTAGGCATAGTAAACATAAGATATGATTCTTCAAGATAATCAATATAGTTTTTAACAGTTGTAACACTATTAAAGGCGAGTATCTTTTTAAGATTATTATAACTTATATTTGAAGTAATATTAGTTAGCAGGTATAATGCCAGCTCCCTGAAAGCCTTTGTTTCTTTGATACCAAATCTGACAATAAGATCTTTAATCAAAATATCTCTGTAAATCTGTGATAATTCTTCTTTATCCTTGCTTTTTAACACTTCGGGGAAGCCTCCGTATTCAAGGTATTGATTGAAGTTTTTCTTTATAATCGCTTTCTCTTTAGTATTATAAAATTCTTTTAAATGGAATTTCTTATAACTCAAATATTCTTTAAAACTAAAAGGAAATAGTTCTACTTTTAAATGCCTGCCTGTCAAAGCTGTTGCAAATTCAGAACTGAGCAGCCTTGCATTACTACCTGTAACAAAGACTTTCTTTCCTTCTCCGAATAATCTGTTTATAAATTTCTCCCAACCTTTGACATTTTGAATTTCATCAAAAAAGAAAACATCCGTTTCGCTAAAATTTTCATAGAACACTTCTAAAAG
>JAGODS010000216.1 GCA_017998135.1 Bacteroidales bacterium | reverse complement strand
AGATAACGCAGATAAACGCAGAAAAAATTAATATCAGCGAAAATCTGCGAAATCTGCGGGAGATGTATTTTTTGAAAAAATTCATGAATTAATCAGGTTTAGAATTTAAAATTATATTGGATTTGATGATTTTTGCTTAAAATTATAAAAATTTTTAAATAATTGATGAATAAATTAATAGCTTTGTTTTTGTTTTTATTCAGTATGTTTGCTTATAGCGACGAACCAACAGTAATGGCTTTTAATGCTCTTCCGGGTTTTGATTTGGGAAAGGATACAACCTTATGTAATGGAAAAACGCTTTATCTTGACGCAGGCGTAGGTTTTAAAAGTTATGTCTGGTCAGACGGTTCAACGAGCCAGACTCTGGCTGTTAAGACCGGGGGGAAATATTTTGTAACTGTTACTGACGAAAATGGAATTTTATATAAAGACAGTATTAAAGTGAATTTCCTACCTTTGCCTGTAATAAATATAACGCTTACACCTGACTCAGTCAAATTCGGGAGTTGTACGCAGATATATGTCAGCGGAGGTGCATATTACAGTTGGCAGCCTTCTTTTTATTTGTCAGACACAACTATTGCTAATCCTGTCGCCTGCCCCTACAGGTCTATGAATTTTTATGTAAAGGTAACAGGTGCAAACGGATGTAGTATTAAAGATACGGTTAGTGTGAAAGTATATGATTATGATTTGTTTATTCCTAATACTTTTACTCCCTATTGCGCTTGTTCAAATGAGAAATGGGAGATTAGAAATATAGAGAGGTTTAAGGGTAATTCCCTAAAAGTTTATAATCGCTGGGGTTTATTGGTTTATACTGCGGAGAACTACAAAAATGACTGGGACGGAGAGGGTTTACCTGTGGGTACTTATTATTATGTTTTATATTTAGAAAAAGGAGGCAAACCTATAACAGGGGATGTTAATTTGTTGAAATAAATTTTGAAAAATTTCAACGCTAATATTCCCAAAAACCCCGAAGGGGTGAAAGGAGGGTAGAAAAAGATAGTAGGCATAATATTCCAAAGAACCCCGAAGGGGTGAAAGGAGGGTAGAAAAAGATAGTAGGCATAATATTCCAAAGAACCCCGAAGGGGTGAAAGGAGGGTAGGAAAAGATGGTGGGCATAATATTCCAAAGAACCCCGAAGGGGTGAAAGGAGGGTAGAAAAGAATGGTAGGCATAATATTCCAAAGAACCCCGAAGGGGTGAAAGGAGGGTAGGAAAGAATGGTAGGCATAATATTCCAAAGAACCCCGAAGGGGTGAAAGGAGGGTAGGAAAAGATGGTGGGCAAAATATTCCAAAGAACCCCGAAGGGGTGAAAGGAGGGTAGAAAAGGATGGTGGGCAAAATATTCCAAAGAACCCCGAAGGGGTGAAAGGAGGGTAGAAAAAGATAGTAGACATAATATTCCAAAGAACCCCGAAGGGGTGAAAGGAGGGTAGAAAAGGATGGTAGGCATAATATTTCAAAAAACCCCGAAGGGGTGAAAGGAGGGTAGAAAAGAATGGTAGGCATAATATTCCAAAAAACCCCGAAGGGGTGAAAGGAGGGTAGAAAAGAATGGTAGGCATAATATTCCAAAAAACCCCGAAGGGGTGAAAGGAGGGTAGGAAATTTTGAATTATTTTTTTGATATGAAACGATATATATATATATTAGGATTTATATTATTGATTTTTGCCGGAATTGTAAAGGGTCAACAATATCCTTTGTTTTCGCAATGGGATAATAACATAAACTTTATAAATCCCGCAGCGACAGGCGAAAGTGAATATATTACAGGCACTATGCTTTATCGTAACCAGTGGGTAGGTTTTAAGCATTCTCCCAAGACTCTGGGTATTAATCTGACAGGCAGGTTTATGGATAATACAGGTTTGGGGTTAACTTATATTAATGATAAAGTTGGCATTTTTAATCAATCTAATTTAAGCGGCAATTATGCTTATCATCTGCAATTGAATGAAGACAGTCTTAATCTTTCATTAGGCTTATCCGGAAGCTTGCTAATAAACAGAATAGATTATTCATTGATAGATATGTATTACGATCAGGCTAATTACCTGATTTATTATATGCACTATAGTAATGAAAAGCAGAATGATTATACAGGAACTGCGTCAATAGGAGCTTATTTGTATAAAAATAACAGATATTTTGCAGGTTTATCCATACAGAATTTAGTTCATAGCCAAATAGATTTTAATAGCGGGATAAAAGGTTATTATGTGCCTCATTATTTTGCAATAGGAGGTTATACGATAAAAGCCGATGAACAATTTGATATGACAGGTACAGGAATGTTAAAATATACAAGAAAATCGGATATACAGGGGGAGCTGGGACTGAAGGGTATTTATCTAAAAAAATATTCCCTGGGTGTTAGCTACAGAACAGGGGAGTCAATTGGCTTTTCTTTGTCTATGCTGTTTAAGAAGAATTTTTGTTTTTTTTATAGTTATGATCTTGGAATTAATTCCTTGAAAAACTATCATTCAAATTCTCACGAAATAAGTTTAAGATATGTGATAAAGTAAACTACCCGATACCCACTCTACAAAAATGGCAAAAAAATATGAAATAAAAAATATTGTAACTACTCAGCAGTTGATTAATAAAAAATAATAAAGATTTCAAAACATGAAAGTACTCTAAAAAGTATCTAATAACTAAATGATTTGGGCTAAAGCCCTGATAATGTGAGGAAACTATCTTCCCCTATCTAAAGATAGGGGCTATTAGTAGGGGCTATTGATAATTAAAGGATTAAAAAAAATATTAAATAATTTTAGACTTTTTAAAGTAGTCTCAAACATACATAATTTTATTTTTATTTTTTTAACCTTAGTATAAAACTTGTTCCCTTATATATCAACCTTATTAGCTTATTTTGATGTATAAATGTTAATAAATAAAATAATAAGGTAGATTTTGTTTGTTTCATTCATTATACTAAGGTTTATAAGGTTTTTACAATAAATAAACTCTAAAATTTAAATGCTGAGTAGTTAAAAAATATTTATTAATTTTGTAGTTCAATTTATTTATGATTATGAGACGAATAACAGGATTATTTTTTATAGGGATACTATTGATAACCCTAAGTAGTTGTAAGGAAGAAGAAGTTATACCTGCGGATGCAGAAGTTAAACTTACTATATATAATGCTTTTATGGAAAAAACCTATCAGGATGCCATAGATATGTGTATAGAGGCATTTTATAATCCTAAAAATAAAATAACTTATAAAAAATCTAACGACTTACTTAGCGGCTGTGCAACAATAACTAAAGATACAACAGGCGTTAGAGATACAACTGTTATTGATTTCGGTGAAAATAACTGTAATTGTGATGATTTTTCATCCCGTAGAGGAAAAGTCATATTAATTAGCGATGGTAATGATATACTTGCAGCCAATTCGGTATTTAATATTATGTTTAAAGTTTACTGGATTAAAGGGAATTACATAACAGGCTTGGTAGAGGTTAAAAGTAACGGTTTAGATAGTACTAATAGTTTGATACTTGATATCAAAATAACTGAAGGCAGGATGGAAATGCTTGAAAGTAAAACAACAATGCGCTTTACGGCTGAAAAGCAAAGACGCTGGGTAAGCGGATATAACTCACCTACGAATCATCTCGACGACTTGTACTATATAACAGGCGAAACTAAAGGTAATGGCTTCAGAACTAAAATAGATACACCCTTGAAACGGGCTTTTTGCTCAGACAGAAAAAATTCGCAATTCCTGAGTGGTATTATGTATGTTTTTATTAATAATTTAGATACAAGATTTATAAATTTCGGAGGTGGTGAATGTGATAGTAAGGCAACTGTACACATTCAGATTATTGGCTATAATGTTCCGATTTACTGATAATTTATTAGTATCCCAATTTGCTAATGTATTAATATGAAAATTTGCTAAGGTCTCGCTGATTTATTGTTATCTGGTTTTAATGAGTTTGAGAGTGTTCGTTTGCGTTTTGGAGCTTATTTTCAGGAAATAAACAGAGTTAGATAATAAATCTGTGTAGAATTTTAGACGGTTATTGCCTGAATTGATATTATAAGTCCCTGAATTAATTATTTTACCAAAAAGATCTATGGTCTGAATACTTATAGCTTGGGGCATATCAGAATCTATATTGATAGTATAATAGTCTTTAGCAGGCATTGGATATATAGAAGCAGCGAAGGCGCCTGCATTAATTTTCTTAATATTTTTAAAAACATTGGAAAAAGCTATATTATCTAAATAAACATTATCCATCCTGATAAGACTGCCGTAATAGGTTGTGTCTTTACATATACACCTTGATTCAATGGTTAGCGTAAATTGTGAATTGGCAAATTGGTCGAGATTAACTGAATGGGTTTTCCAGAGGTCAGAGGTATATGTTTTCGGATTATAAGTAGTCCCTATTTGTTGGTCATTTACCAGAATACGCATACTGCTTGTTTTGTCGTAGTCGCCTTCCCCGAAAATCATTGAATATGTAGCCCCCCCGCTTGTCTGTTTAAGGTCGAAACTAAGTGTAACATTGTCCCAGTTACTGGCATCTATACAGAAAGATATTTTGGCTGAAACAAAGGGATTGACCTGCCAGACATTTGAGCTATCCGGAAAATTAATATTATTATAATATATAAGAGCGTTTCCTCCAGTCA
>JAGODS010000215.1 GCA_017998135.1 Bacteroidales bacterium | reverse complement strand
GATATAGAAATTTCAGATCCAGATACATTCGAAATTAATTTAGAAAAATTATATTATAATAAATTGATAAAATTTAAGAATGATATTTTGTTAATAAATATTGCTAAGATAAAGAATGGTTTATTACAATATAATAAGTACATTAATAAAAGCAAAAATAATAAGAAACAATTGATGGTTAATATGATTAGTATAACAAATTTAATAAAATATAATGAAGTTTTAATAGGAAATGATATATATTTGTTTGGGTATCCAACCTCTATAGGATTAACAATGAATGGAGCAATACAATTTGATAAAAATAGACCTTTATTACGTAAAGGTATAATAGCCGGAAAATATAATGATAATAAAACAATAATCATTGATTGTCCTTCGTATTATGGAAATAGTGGAGGTCCTGTAATTTGTTTTTTTTATTCAAATAAAAAATATATTATTCCTAATATAATTGGAATAAATATTCAATTTATACCATACGTTGAAACTTGGAAAAATATTAGAAATAATTTAACGAGAGAAGAATGGTCAAATTCAGGCTATTCAGTAGTGGAATCATCTGATAAAATAATTGAAATATTAGAAGATTTTAAAAAAAATGGGAAGTAAAAAGTATTTAATTTTTTTATAATTAATTAAAAATAATGGCGGAGAAGATAGTTTATATGTTGGGTGCGGGGGCGAGTGCAGAGGCTCTGCCTTTGGCAAAGGATAGCAAGGATGGTGAAAGAAAAGGATTGGCAAGCAGGATGATAAATCTTGCAAATGAGCTTACAGATAATAAAAAAGGCTTAAATAACAATTCAATATATTTTAAAATAAAAAACAAAATAGCGACCGATTTAATCAATTTGGCAACCGAGAGTAATAAGTTTAATACTGTTGACACATTAGCAAAGTATTATTACTTAAATAAACAAACAGACTTATTGAATGGACTGAAGAAAACTTTGACGGAATTTTTTATATTAGAACAATTGTATAATAAAAAATTAGATGAAAGGTATTTGGTTTTTTTGACAAGTATATTGGAAAAGAGGGAATTTCCTGAAAATATAGTTATTTTGAACTGGAATTATGATTTTCAGATGGAGTTGGCAGCAAAAGAGTTTGGTAAAGAAAATTTTCATTTGGTGAAATATTTTCCTCCAATAGGTAAGATAGAAAATAATATTTCCCAAAATAAATATTCGTTAATACATCTGAATGGAATTGCAGGTGCAGTAGTTAAGAACCATAATATAATTGACAATTGTTTTGATTATAATGTTAATGATGTTGATGGTTTAACTTATATTCATAGTTTAATTATTAATGATCCAGAGCAGATGTTATTAAAATTTGCGTGGGAGGGAAATAATAATTCAGTTTTAACAGATGGAGTAAAATATGCACAAGATGCAGTTTTAACATCAAATATATTGGTAGTTATAGGTTATTCGTTTCCATTTTTTAACAGGGAGGTGGATAGGGAGATTTTTTTAAGGCTAAATAATTATAATTCTTTGAAGAAGATATATTATCAGGATCCGGTGCTTGATGGGCAGTATTTGTATAATCAGTTTAATTTGGATAGAAATATAAAGATAGAGCATATTCCGGGCGTGGAGCAGTTTTATATACCGTTTGAGTTATGAGTTTTTTTGAGAGTTATAAGTTATGAGTTATGAGTTATGAGTTATGAGTATTTTTGGGAGTTATGAGTTATGAGTTATGAGTTATGAGTATTTTTGGGAGTTATGAGTTATGAGTTTTTTTGAGGGAAAAGGAGAATTGGGGCTAAAGCCCCTTTTTTTTGTATATTAGGCCGTTGGCTAAAGCCAACGGTAAGGGATGGAGGGGAGTTGTAAGTTATGAGTTATGAATTATAAGTTATGAGTTGTTTATGATTAGGGGTTTTTAAGGATAAAGGGAAAAAGGGAAATATAAGGTAGATTTAATTGGGATAAATAGTGAGGGAGTAGTAATAAGATTAGGCTATTAGAAGGGTAAAAAAATAATTAGTTGAATATAGATTTCCATATAAATAAAATAATTACTTTTGCAGATTGAAAAGAAATAACAAAATAATTTAACAAGTTATAAATTAATATATTATGGCAGAAAAGAAAAATTTCATTACATGTGATGGCAATTATGCAGCATCGCATATCGCATATTTATTTAGCGAAGTATCGTGCATATTTCCAATAACCCCGTCTTCCACAATGGCAGAATACATAGATGAGTGGTCTGCAATGGGAAAGAAAAACATATTTGGCGAAACGGTAAAAGTAGAGGAGTTGCAGTCAGAGGCTGGAGCAGCAGGGGCATTGCATGGTGCATTGCAGGGAGGTACGTTAAGTTCAACATATACAGCATCACAGGGTTTATTATTGATGATACCGAATATGTATAAAATAGCGGGCGAGCTATTGCCAGGTGTTTTTCACGTAAGTGCAAGAACAGTAGCAGCGCATGCGTTATCAATATTCGGGGATCATTCAGATATCTATGCGACCAGGCAGACCGGTTTTGCTTTGTTAGCAAGCAGCAGTGTCCAGCAGATAATGGATTTGGCAGGTATAGCGCATCTTACAGCAATAAAATCGCGAGTACCTTTTGTACATTTCTTTGATGGCTTCAGAACATCAGCAGAGGTTCAGAAGATAGAAGTAATAGATAAAGAAAAACTAACGCAACTGCTTGATAAGAAAGCGTTGCAGCAATTCAGGGATAGAGCATTAAATCCTGAACATCCTGTAACACGAGGCACGGCACAGAATCCTGATATCTTTTTTCAAGCAAAAGAGTCAGTAAATAAATATTATGATGCAGTTCCTGATATGGTGGAAGCGTATATGCAAGAGATAACCAAAATCACAGGCAGAGAGTATCATCCATTTACATATTACGGCGCAAAGGATGCAGAAAATATAATAATAGCAATGGGATCTGTATGCGAAACAGCAACAGAAGTAATAGATTATATGATGGCAAAAGGGGAAAAGGTAGGTTTGATAACAGTTCATTTATACAGACCGTTCTCAGCTAAATATTTCTTTAAAGTGTTACCTGAGAGTGTAAAAAGGATAGCGGTACTTGACAGGGCAAAAGAGCCAGGTGCAAATGGGGAACCACTTTATTTAGATGTCAGAGATTTGTTTTATGAAAGAGAAAAGCAGCCACTAATAGTAGGCGGGCGTTACGGCTTAAGTTCAAAAGATACCACACCTGCACAGGTTTTATCAGTATATGAAAATTTAAAATTAAAAGAACCAAAGAACAAGTTTACAATAGGAATAGTAGATGATGTAACATTTACTTCATTACCCATATTGCCAGAAATATCAATATCCAAAAAAGGAACTTACGAAGCTAAATTTTATGGTTTAGGCTCAGACGGAACAGTTGGAGCGAATAAAAACTCAATAAAAATAATAGGTGATTCGACCGACAAATATGCACAGGCATATTTCGCTTATGATTCTAAGAAATCAGGTGGAGTAACTACATCAAATCTAAGATTTGGAGATAGTCCGATACGTTCGCCATATTTAGTAAATACTCCTGATTTTGTCGCCTGCCACGTTCCCTCCTATTTAGGTAAATATAATATGCTTAAAGGACTGAAAAAAGGAGGTACATTCCTTTTAAACAGTATTTGGGATGTTGAAGAGACAAAAAATCAACTGCCAGATGATATAAAGCAATACCTTGCAGCAAATGAAATTAAATTTTATATAATAAATGCAACAAAAATAGCAGTAGAAATAGGTTTGGGCAACCGAACCAATTCAATAATGCAATCAGCATTTTTCAAAGTATCAGGCGTAATACCTTATGATATAGCTGTAAAAGAGATGAAAAAGGCAGTACTAAAATCTTATGAACATAAAGGGGAAAAGATAGTAAATATGAATTATGAAGCTATAGACAAAGGGGGCGAAGTAACAGAAATAAAAGTACCTGCTGAATGGGCAAATCTAAAGCAAACCAAAGAAACAGATAATAGAGAATTACCTGAATTTATAAAAAAAGTAGTAGAGCCTATCAATGCAATGCGTGGCGACGAGCTTCCCGTATCAGCCTTTATAGGAAGAGAAGACGGTACCTTCCCAAGCGGAACATCAGCTTATGAAAAACGCGGAATAGCAGTAGAAGTGCCTGAATGGGTGCCTGAAAACTGTATTCAGTGTAACCAGTGCGCCTTTGTTTGCCCACACGCAGCAATAAGACCTTTCCTTATTAATAATGAGGAAATGAAATCGTTGCCGGCAGGTGTAAAAACTCTGAAGGCTACGGGTAAAGCATTAGAAGGGATGCAATTCCGTATTCAGGTAAGTCCACTGGATTGTACGGGCTGCGGGAATTGTATAAATACCTGCCCAGCCAAAACAAAAGCACTTATATTTAAAGCACTTGCCACTCAGACAGAGGAAAAAGAAAGATGGGAATATTTTGTAAAGAATATAACATATAAAGATACTATCTTACCAAAACAGCAATCAGTAAAAAACAGCCAGTTTGCGCAGCCACTACTTGAATTTTCTGGTGCCTGTGCAGGCTGCGGGGAAACGCCTTATGTAAAACTCATAACTCAGCTTTTTGGAGATAGAATGATGATATCAAATGCAACAGGGTGCTCATCAATATGGGGAGCATCAGCACCTTCAACACCTTATACAGTAAATAAAGAAGGCAAAGGACCAG
>JAGODS010000214.1 GCA_017998135.1 Bacteroidales bacterium | reverse complement strand
AAGGCAAAATGGTATCAAGGTCAGGATGGAACGGGAAGAATATGTTTGTTTACAAAACAGTAGGCAACACAGTACCCAAAGATTTTATTCCAAAATTTGCATCATTGCACACTGGAAATTTTACCGTTATTTTTGATTTACAAGCTGATTGACAGGCATTTGATTTAATACGTGATAGCGAGCCGGTTAATTTTTTTATTAACTAATAAACTCTAATACCTTTGAATATTAAAAGAATTTTAGTAGCTCAGCCTAAACCCGAAAAAGACAAATCTCAATATTGGGATTTAGAGCGTAAATACAATTTAAAATTTGATTTTTATAAATTGTTTGAGACAATACCTGTTAGTGCTTCTGAGTTCAGAAAGCAAAGAGTCAGAATACCTGAATATTCGGCTGTAATCTTTGCCAGCAAAACAAGTGTTGACCATTTTTTTAGGATTTGTAAAGAAATGCGTATTCTTGTTCCCGAGTCCTTAAAATATTTCTGTATATCCGAATCTTCTGCCTTTTATATTCAGAAGTATATACAATACAGAAAAAGAAAGATTTTTACCGGAAGTGAAAATCTAAAAGAATTAATTGAAATTGTTAAAAAGCACAGGGAAGAAAAATATTTATTGCCTTGTTCCGACTTAGTCAATTTAGATATTACCAGGCTTCTTACTACTAATAAGATAAACTACTCAAGAGCTATTATATATAAAAACAAATCACTTGATATATCTCATCTTGATATTGAGGATTATGATTTGCTTGTCTTATTCAGTTCTTCTGATGTACTTTCCTTATTTGCCAATTTTCCAAAATATAAGCAAGAAGAAACTTTAATAGCCGCCTGGGGTAACAGTACTATTAAAACTGCCAAGAAATATAATCTTAAAATAAGTATTGAGGGACCGAAACCAAAAATTACTTCAATGCCTTTTGCGATTGAACAATTTATACTTAAGCAGGATAAAAAAGATAGTATTAAAGTTAAATAATAACTTATTTCTTATTGCGTTGCTTATTGTTAATTGCTTGGATGCCTACCTTCAGAAAAAAAGAAAAACTATGCAGCAGAAAAGAAATTAATAAACTCTTTAGAGAAGGCAAGTTTTTTATTATTCCTCCTTTTAAAGTCTTTTATTTTTTCTCTCCTTTAACTGATAAGGTAGCACCTGCTAATATTCTTTTTAGTGTTCCTGTATCTTATGTTAAAAAGGCTGTTTTAAGAAATCTTTTAAAACGAAGACTTAGGGAATCATATAGAATTAATAAGAATTTTTTTTATGAGTATCTTACTAAAAATAAGACGCATTGTACCTTGTCTATTAATTATTTATCAAAAGAAATTGCAGATTTTAATGTTATTGAGCTTAAAATAATATTAATTTTACAGCGTTTAATTCAAGAATATGAGACGCATAATTAGTTGGTTTTTAATACTGTTTATTAGGTTTTACCAGGCAGCCATTTCGCCTTATTTAATGCCTTCGTGCAGGTATCATCCTTCTTGTTCGGTATATAGTATTGAAGCAATTAAAAAACACGGACCTTTTAAAGGATTATATTATGCTATCAAACGCATTTTATCTTGTAATCCTTTTGGTGGTAGTGGTTATGACCCAGTCCCTTGATTTATTTTACCATCCTAAAATTTGGTTGTATTTAGAGGGAAGACGGAGTTTTTAGAGATGCTATTATATTTATTAATTATTTAATCTATTTTATATTATGAAATTTTTTAAAAAATCAAGAGTAATTGTATTTACTATTATTTTAGCTTTATCTTCGTTTTTGTTTTTTAGTTTTGAAGATGGGGATTTTGAAATAGTAAAAAATCTTGACATTTTTGCAACTCTGATGAAGCAATTAAATCTAAATTATGTTGATGAGATTAATTCAGGTGAGCTCGTTAAGACTGCAATAGATAATATGCTGGAATCTTTAGACCCTTATACTAATTTTATTTCTGAAGCAGAAGTTGAAGATTATAAATTTATGACTACCGGGCAATATGGAGGTATAGGTGCAATGATTATGAAAAAGAACGATTTTATTGTTATTTCAGACCCTTATGAAGGATTTCCCGCCCAAAAAGCGGGCTTAGTTGCCGGTGATATCTTACTTGAGGTAAATGGTAAATCTACTAAAGGGAAAAATACCGCAGATGTCAGTGAATTACTTAAAGGTACACCCGGAACTGAAGTTAAAATAGTTATCAAAAGAGATGGCGAACAAAAAAATATTGAAAAATCTATTAAAAGAGAAGAGATAAAGATTAATAATGTTCTGTTTTATTCTAAACTTAAAGATGATATTGCTTATATCAAACTTACGGGCTTTACTCAGAATGCAGGCATTGAAGTTAAAGATGCTTATCTCAATTTAACTAAAAATGGTAAACTAAACGGGCTTATTCTTGATTTAAGAGGCAATGGCGGCGGTTTGTTAAATGAAGCTGTTAATATTGTTAATATTTTCGTTGAAAGAGGGCAATTAGTTGTATCAACTAAAGGTAAATTGAGAAATAGTAATAATAATCATATAACATCTAATCCTGCTGTTGACCTTGATATTCCTATTGTTGTTTTAACAGATGCCTATAGTGCCTCAGCATCAGAAATAGTAGCCGGCTCATTACAGGATATTGACCGCGCCGTGATTATAGGACAAAAAACTTATGGTAAAGGATTAGTACAAAATATTATTCCTTTATCTTATAATTCCCAACTTAAAGTTACTGTCGCAAAATATTATATACCCAGCGGCAGATGTATCCAGGAAATAGACTATTCAAGAAAAAATAAAGAAGGCAGGAGTGAAAAAATTGCTGATTCCCTTAAAACTGCCTTTAAAACTAAAAATGGAAGAACTGTTTATGACGGGGGAGGGATTATTCCTGATATTATTGTTGAAACCGCTGAAAATATTAATATTTTAACCAGTTTACACAATAAATATTTAATTTTTGATTTTGCCACAAAATTTCATCAGAAAAATAAATCTATACCTGCTGCTAAAGAGTTCGTTATTTCAGAAGAGATTTTTAATGATTTTATAAAATTTATTTCTGAGAAAGATTATGATTATACTACTAAAAGCGAGCAATTGTTAAACGATTTAAAAGAGATGGCTGAAAAAGAAAAATATTTTGATGCCGTTAAAACTGAATACGAGTCGTTAAAAACTAAAATGATACACGATAAAACCCAGGATATTCAGAAATTTAAAGAGGATATTAAAATTATATTAAGAAATGAAATTGTTAGCAGGTATTATTATCAAAAAGGGAGAATAGAAAGTAGTTTGAATGAAGATAAAGAAGTGCTTAAAGCTATAGAAATACTTAATGATAAACAAGCTTATAAAAAACTGCTCAATCCGGGTATTTAAATAGAATGTTGAATATAAAATTTAAAATTTATTATGACCAAACCACTAATACTTGTTACAAATGATGATGGGATAATGGCTCCAGGTTTATCTGTCCTTGCCCATTCTATGCTTCAATTAGGAGAGGTGGTGGTTGTTGCACCTGACAAACCCCAATCTGGAATGGGGCACGCTATTACTGTTTCAAATCCTTTAAGATTAGAAAAACTACATTATTCTAATGGTTCTCCTCTTAAAAATATAGAGCAATTGTTTACTTGTAGCGGAACTCCTGTTGATTGTGTTAAACTCGCCATTGATAAGGTGTTAAATCGTAAACCCGATTTATTGGTTTCAGGGATGAATCACGGTTCTAATTCTTCAATAAATGTAATTTATTCCGGGACTATGTCTGCGGCTCTTGAAGGCGCTATTGAGCGTATTCCTTCAATAGGGTTTTCTTATCTTTCTCATTCTTTTGATGCAGATTTATCTTTAGCTGCCAAATACGCTGCTATTATTGCTAAGCAGGTTTTAAAAAATAATTTACCAATTGGTACCTGTCTTAATGTTAATATCCCGGTTGTTGATCAGGCAACTCTGAAAGGTGTCAGGATTTGCAGGCAATCTAAAGCTTATTGGTCGGATGAATATGATGAAAGAACCGACCCTAATAATAGAAATTATTATTGGTTGACCGGTGTGTTAGAAAATTTTGATTTGTCAGAAGATACCGATGAATGGGCATTAAAAAATAATTATATTTCTATAGTTCCCGTTCAGGCTGACCTGACTGCTCATAATGCTATTTTTCAATTAAAAAACTGGAATTTCAATGATTAATTATTTAAAAAAAGATTCTTTTATTTTTGGTTTAATACTCGGTATTGTCTGCCCTGTTGTTGCGTTTTTTATCATTTATTTTATAACTTATTTATTAGAAATCTATTTGGGCAGTCCTATTATTACTGTCAAATATCTTTATAAAGTTTCTCTGTTAAGTTTGTGTTTAAATCTTATATTTTTACGCTATTATCTTAAAAATATGCAATTTGAAAAAACAGGCAGAGGAATTATGTTAATAACTTTTATTATGGTACTTACTTATTTTTACTTTGAATTCCTTGGTTAAATAATTGCCTGATAGAAAAAATAACTTTATAAAATGAAATATTACATAATAGCAGGTGAGGCTTCAGGGGATATGCATTCGGCAAATCTTGTAAAAGAGTTGAAAAAAATTGATAAGGATGCAGTTCTGAGAGGATGGGGTGGAGCCCTTATGAAAAAACAGGGTGTTGATATAGTTAAGAATTATAAGGATACGGCTTTTATGGGGTTTGTTGAAGTTATAAAACATATAAGA
>JAGODS010000213.1 GCA_017998135.1 Bacteroidales bacterium | reverse complement strand
GAGATATGGAGGAAAATTTCGGATATTATAAGAAATATATACCTGACCCGATGAGCCAGCGCTCACCTTTTTTATCAGGTTTATGTTTACTGTCTTTTATCGGCAGCACTATACTGATTTTAACTTCTATGATAATCCTGATATTTTATGACTCATATTTTATGTTTATGAAATATCAGACCTTACAGGAGAATCCAGATCCTATTTTTCAGATGTTAATAGCTCTTACTAAGACTTTTTTTTTATTGATGCTGTTTATTTCAACTACAACTTTTTACGGTGCATTTGAGATGTGGAGGATGAAAAGGAGAGGTTTTTATTATTATACAGGAGCATCTCTTTTGCAAATAATAATTTCCTTTATATATATGGATGCATTTGCAATTTTGTTAATAACTTTTATTAATATTATTTTTATAACAATGTATGCTGTTAATCTTAAAAATATACCTAAATCAGACAATTATTAAGAACAGCTTTAATAAATACAATGAAGCACAAATTTACGCATTATACTATTTTAAATGTTTCACATTTACAAAATGTAAAACATTTTAAAAAAATTTAATTCATTAAGCATTAACCTGATGTTTTTATTATTTCAGTTCCGGGTCATTGATATTATAGATATATTGATAGTAGCTTTTCTTTTTTTTCAATTATACCAGTTAATAAAAGAAACTACAGCAATATATGTATTTATAGGAATTGTAGCTGTTTACTTTATATGGAAACTTGTGAATGCATTTGAGATGCAATTACTTGGAGAAATACTTCAGCAATTTGTGAATGTTGGAGTTATTGCGTTGATAGTTGTATTTCAGAAAGAAATCAGGCAATTTCTTTTATTATTAGGCACGGCAAAATTTTTTAATAATGAAACAGGCTTGTTTTCATTTTTAAAACAACAAAACAAGATTGAAGTGTTCAGTCAGATAATGCCTATTGTATCAGCCTGTAATAATATGTCAAATACTCAGACAGGGGCTTTAATTGTTATAGCAAAACGAAATAAACTGAAAGAATATATTGAAACAGGCGAAGCGCTGGAATCCAATATATCAGAATATCTGATAGAGAATATCTTTTTTAAAAATAGTCCGCTCCATGATGGGGCTATTATTATTATTGGAGATAAAATAAAAGCTGCGCGTTGCATATTGCCACAGAGTGATAAAATGGATATACCTGTTAAATTAGGTTTAAGGCACAGAGCCGCTATTGGTATTACTCAACTCACGGATGCTATTGCTATTGTTGTGTCCGAACAAACCGGAGAAATAAGTTTTTGCAAAAACGGATTAATAAATATTAATCTAAAGGCTTATGAATTAAAGAAAATTTTGGAAAACGAATTTTTTAGACAAAAATAACCTTATTGTTATAATTGAAATTAATATGTCCTTTTTCAGAAGTTATTTTGATTTTAATAAAACTGAAAGGTTTTTTATAGTTTTCTTTGTATTGTTAATTTTGTCTATTTTTTTTATCCCTTATATTTACAAAATTAATAATAATGTAGTTAATAAAAGTCAATTTGAAGAAAGGATAAATCATTTTGACAGCTTGTTAAAAAATGCTGAAAAAACTGATAATGTTGGAGTTAAAAATAAAATTTTAAATAGAAGTTTTAAATTATTTCAATTTAATCCTAATAACTTAAGTGTTGATAAATGGAGGGAATTGGGATTGAATGAATGGCAAATAAAGATTATTAAAAATTATGAGACTAAAGGAGGTAGATTTTACAAAAAGGAGGATTTGAAAAAAATTTATAGTTTAAGCAATGATGATTATATTAGATTAAAACCGTATATAAATATACCTATTGATATTAAAGAAAATAAAAAACCTGCAGTTATTTCATATTCTGATAAAAAAAATGATTGTATGGTAGAAATCAATAGTGCTGACAGTTGCGAATTAGTTGAATTAAAAGGAATAGGTCCTGTTTTTGCTCGTCTGATTATTAAATACAGGGAAAGGCTTGGTGGTTTTTATTCAAAAGAACAGTTGAAGGAGGTTTTTAATATGGATAATGACAGATATGCGATGTTTGAGAGAAATATTAAAGTTGATAAACAATTAATCAAAAAAATCAATATAAATAATTCTGGTTTTTACGAACTTAAGCGACATCCGTATATAAAATACGAAAATGCTATTAAGATAATGAATTGTAAAAGATTTTTTGGAAGATTTTATAAGATTGAAGATTTATATAAATGTACAACTTTAAATGATACAACAATAAGTAAAATTGCACCTTATATAGAGTTCTGATTTATTATTATTTATTTCTGAAACTGTTCTATTTTCTTTATTGAGCCTGTATTAGGATAAAAAGATATTTTTGATACTGTTGCCGGTAATTGAGAAGTAATACCTAACTGGCTAATTAAAAGATAATTTTCGGATATAATACTATTATTAGTTTTTATAATAACTCTTGAATTTTCAGGAATTCTATAATAAAATCCTTTTTTGTCAGGATTTTTTTTGTGAGAAAAAGTTTCAAATTTATTATAGGCTTTGCTTTCGTTAACAGGTTTTACATTAATAAAAACAGGAATAGCATCTATTTCTGAATTTGAAATAATACCTTTTTTAGAACTGAAGTTAAAGAGGGCTATATCTTTATTAACATTGAATCTTGAAGGTGTAAAAGTAAAACTGTGTTTTACAATATTAGAAGTCGTATCTCCTGTAAACATAATCATTAGTTCTTTTTCAGCTTTATCTATTTGACATTTCATAAAGTCCATTGTCTCTTTTGTGTAAGGTACTTCCGAAAAACCGGTAATAAGATTAAGTCTGTTATCCTTGAGTTTTATTATAAGCTCATAACATTCTTTTGCTTTCTGCTCTATTGTCTTTTCTATAAAACTGCTTTTTATAATTTTTTTCTCAACAATAGATGAATCAATTTTTACTTTTTGTATAAAAGTATCAATTATAACTTTCAAATTTTTTAAGTACCCAAGAGATTTGCTTCGTTCTGATATATATATTAAATCTCTGTTTGATTCTATATTTTTATTTCTGTTATTATTTTCTTCTTCTTCATTTAAACTCTGTATTATTCCTTCTTCACTCAAACTGATTAGTGAATTTTTGGTCTTTTTATTACATTTATTAAAATTAACATAATAAAGTTGGTTTGTATCCTTTTCGCTTACAGAACTGATTTTAATATCATATATTTCATAACTTTTATTGTTTTCTTTGTTAAAGTCTTTAATACCAAAATAATATTCAGAGAAATCAGAATATATACCCTTAGTTTTTATTTTTTCTCTTATCAATACATCAACTATAATTATATTTTTAGGAAGAGCATAAAAAATACCTCCCTTTTTTGGGCAGTTGTTTTCATTAACAGAATTAATTTTAATAACATTGTAATTACTTCTGCAACCCGCGATAATTAATATAGTTAAAGCAATTATTATGAGTTTTTTCATTGAAAAAAAATTTTACAAATGTATAATTATTTTTTATTATCTATATACTAACCCGATTAATTTATGAATTACTATAACTCGTTATTTATCTTTGCGTTTATCTGCGTTATCTGCGGGAGCTATTTGTTTCTTTGCGGTTAAGAAATTTAAACCAGCAGGATAAGCAAAGTATTTAGTTATGTTTCGTAAAGTTTATGAATTAATTAGACTAAATTAAAGAGTATTCCTTTGATAGCACAGGATATTGATTAATTTAAGGAATATATTTTTCTTGCCTTTTGTTTGATTTACATTGTTCATTGTTCATTGTTCATTGTTCATAGGACCCGTCAACATCTCCTATACAAATTACCTTTATATCTTTTTCTATATCCGAATTGATGATTGTTAGTTCGGTTGGCTCGTAATACCAGTTACCTGCCTTAAAGTTTTTAAGGAGATTAAGAAAATACTTGTTTATTAATAAAGCATCAACAGGGCTTAAAATATTGTCGGAGTTTACGTCAGCAGCAGCTTTTTTAAGATCCTCTTTAATAGTTATTAATTTTAAAAAATGCTTGTTAATAAATAAAGCATCAACAGGGTTTATGCCTCCAGATTTTTTTTCTATAAGAGGTTGAACCTTGTATGTACCCTTTTTCAAATTCTTAAAGATGTAAGATCCCTGAACATCTGTATAGGTTGAGTCTGTCTTTTTATCCTCTTTAAGTAAGTAAACTTTAATATTTGTTTGAGGGGATTGGAAAGAATTATCATATATAATTTTACCTTTTATAGTGAAATTTGAAGGTGCTTCATACATTGTAAGTGTATGCGTCCAATCGTGATAATCATCTTTTAAAATCCAATTATAATCAGCTATTTTGTCTCCTTCCCCATACCAGGGATTCATATAGTAAACCGTATTATCTATTATGCCCTTACCAACAAGAAAATGTCCACCGCCTGATACCCAGCCCCATCTTATTATAAAGGGTTTTAACTGGGTAATGTTTTTTTGAATATCTGATTTACTTAAAGATGAACTTATCCCCTTACTATTGATTGATAGAAAATTATATAAAATATTTTGAATGCTGCCTTCATAAGAGTAGATATAATTCCAGTAATTGCAGTTTCCTGTTGGATTTTGGCAACAGTTATCGCTGCCGAAATTGTGCCAGGTGGAAACAGTTCGGGTATATTCGGCTATCTCGCATTGACTTATGTTATTTCCATAATAATTGATAATACTTTTACTGACAGCCGACCAGCACCATAGGTCTTGTTCTTGTA
>JAGODS010000212.1 GCA_017998135.1 Bacteroidales bacterium | reverse complement strand
TTAGTCTTGGACCTTAATTTATCTTCACCCATAAATTCTTTTTCTTCTATTTTATTTCCCTTGCTATCATATAAATATTTATATTTCCACTTAACAGTACCATCAGGATTATATTCAAACTCTTCCGATTTATCACCCTTCTCATTATAATTAAAAGTATATTTTACAATCAAGCCCCCATCTGCATTATATTTACATTTTTCAATCCGCCTGTTATTTTTATTATATTTGAAAGTAAACTTATATTTTAGATATCCTTTTTCATCATATTCATACTCCTCTGTTTTATTACCATTATTATCATAGCTTATCTCTTCTATTTTAAATTGCTTATTATTCTTAAATAACATTTTACTTGTCAGATTATTTAAGCCATCGTAATTAAACACAAGCTTTTCTTCAATACTGCCTGATAAGTTTTTTGCTAACTCTTCAGATAATTTACCATTCTTATTATATTTATAACTATATTTTCTATACAAAAAATTTCCATTTTTATATAAATTTTTCTCAGTTAACTTACCTGCAGCATCATAAGTAAAAATAGTTTTCTCATCAGGACTTTCAACGCCCGAAGTATATGAACTTTCCTCTAAAACATTTCCTTTATCGTCTTTAGAATAACTTTCTTTACTATATAACATTCCTTTTTGAATAAGCTCGCCTGCTAATTTCACTTTATATTTATTCTCTTTATAAGTTTTTATATTCCTGCCTTTTGTTTGAAATATTTCTTTTTTATCAAAGCTGCCCTTTGAAAATAATAAAATTAAAGGCATTATAACCACAAGCAAGAATAAAATGCTTTTTTTCATAAATACAATTTTTTGCAAATATATAAAAAAAGCCAATCCGTTTGGATTGGCTTTTTTGTGGGCGATACTGGATTCGAACCAGTGACCCCCTGCTTGTAAGGCAGGTGCTCTGAACCAACTGAGCTAATCGCCCTTAATTTTGAGAGTGCAAAAATATACTTTTTTTATAATATAGCTAAAAAAAGTTAATTTAGCATTTTATTTTTTTAAATTCTCATCTTGAAAAAAACATCGGAATATAAGCATTTATGGGTCTTTCCCTGGTCTTACCGTGAAAGTTTTATTTTTACTTCCGGATTATTTTTAACCGGTATAGTTTTAGAAATTATTTCAGGCGGCAAAGGCATTATTATACCTTCTTTTCCTTACAATCTCTTGATATTATTCGGTTTTATCTTTTTTTTAATAATCCTACATTTTTTTCTTAACATCCATATAAAAAAATGGCTTAACAATATCCCTGCTGCTATTGCTGCTATATTGTCTCTCTTTTTTCTCTCAGTCTTTATGGGTTTTATTCCGCAAAAAGATATTGATAATTCTTTTTTGACTATAACAGGCTTAACCCACATTCACAGAAGCTGGGCTTTTTCTTTAATATTTATATTCCTACTTACAGTTTTAGGCTTAACTATCATCAAAAGATTAAATTCATATAAAATCAGAAATATCGCTTTTCTACTTAATCATATTGGTTTATTTATTATTCTTATTTCTGCAGGACTCAGCAGTAGCGATTTTAAAAAATTCAAAATGCGTCTTGTTGAAGGGCAAACTATTAATACTGTTTATGATGAAAATAACAACTTTTATAATCTTAATTTTGGTATAAGGCTATCAAAATTTAATATTGACGAATACGAACCTCAATTCTTATTAATTAATAATAAAGGTGAAATAATTAATAAAAAACATAAATATTATAAAAAACTAAAACCTGGTATAAGTCTATTTATTAATGAATTTAGGATTGATATACAAAAATTTTTCAATGCTTCCGTACCCTTTAATTCTACTTTTAGACCTATTGATACAATAGGCGCTGTCTTTTCTGCAAAAGTTGAAATATTTGATAAAAAAAACAAACTACTTACTAAGGGATGGGTCAGCAGTAAAAGTATTTTTGATATGATGCCCAAAATATTAAATATTAATAAGGACATTATGCTTACCTTATCCCTGCCCGCCCCTAAAAGATTTAGTTCCTTAATATGCATTAACCCTGATAATAATCCTTTAAATATCAAATTAGAAGTTAATAAGCCATATAAATATAAAAATTGGAAAATTTATCAGACAGGTTATGATGAAAATTTTGGAAAATGGTCTAAAATAAGTTTTATCGAATTAATTCAAGATAAATGGATTTCAGGATTTTATTTTGGGACTATTATGCTGTTTATTGGAACTTTACTTCTGCTTTTTATAGGGAAAAAAACTATTCCTTAGTAAAAAACTAAGTAAATACCACAGCTAAAAAATACGTGTTTTTAAGTATTGTTTTGTTATTTTTTTGCATTAATTTTGCAGACGAATTAATAATCTTTTTTTTTAAAGGAGGAGTAATATGAAAAACTATCAATATTTTTTAACAGCTATAATTATAATGATTTTAGCTTATTTACTTATACCCAATGAAGCCTTTACCCAGCCTCCTCCTCCCCCACCGGGACCAGATCCTCCCGGCGAAGGAGGCGGACCTGGTGTTCCTTTACAAGGCGGATTGATTTACCTGATTTCAGCAGGAATAGGTTATGCAGGTAAATATGTTTACTCTTTTTACAAAAACAGAAAAGCTAAAAAATAAATTTCTTATTTTTAGTTATTGAAATTTAATTATTATTCCTTTGTACCCGACCCAAGCCCTGCTAACCCCGCAGGGCTTTTTTGTTTTTAATGTTTCACATTTTTATAATGTGAAACATTTAAGCTTAATAATATCTGCTTTGGTATCTTTAATCATAGAAACTATTTCAAGTTTGTCATCTTTATTGAGATATTCTCGCAAAAAAATGAATGATAAAAATGGATTTAAGGTTAAAGAAAAGGAGCTAAGCTTTTTAAAAAAGCTTAGCTCCTAATGTGAGCAACCAAAGACAAAATATAGCACTCACGCTAAAAGCGAATGATAACAAAGGATTTAGTGTTAAAGAAAAGAAGCTAAGCTTTTCTAAAAAGCTTAGCTTCTAAAATTCACATTCAAAAATCAAAAAAGTTATATTTTAAGACCAATTAATAATATCTAATTCAGTTAATCTTTTATAATGTTTGATATTATTTGTAACAAGAGTTAATTTATTAGCAATACAAATACTTGCAATAATTAAATCCATATCATCAATCAATTGTCCTGCTTTTTTTAGTTTTTCTGCTCTTATATATATCTTTCAGCATTTTATCAGCTTCATCTTCGCTCAGACTACCGGCTAAAGATAAAAGTTTTTTTTTCTTTTCAAGATTCAAAAGATAATAATCAATAGCTTTAATTATTACATCTATTTCAGTAGTCTTTAAAATATTTGCTATTGAAATTATTTTTAATTCAGTTTTATTATCTATTTGTAAGGATTTCATTTTATTAATTTTTCTGCAAAGTTACATAATATTTTTTATTCCTAATTCCTAATTTTTTATTCCTAATTAAATAAAAGGGGATAAAGAACAAAAGCTAAGCTTTTTAAAAATCTTAGCTCCTAATGTGAGCAACAAAAGACAAAATATCATACTTTCGCTAAAAACTAACCATAAAAATGGATTTAAGGTTAAAGAAAAAGAGTTAAGCTTTTTTAAAAAAATCATCTATGCTTAATTTAGTTATTAATGAGACGGAGCGAGGACGCACTGCTGAACTAAGGAGCTTCGCTTCTTGATTGTAAACCGCTGAAGCGGTTATTTTATCTTTTTTATTCGTATAAATACACCCGAATAAATTCGGGTGTTATTCTCATTTCTTTTTAACACACCCGATTGAAATTCGGGTGTTATTCTCAATCTCATCTTTGAGATTAACACCACAATTCATTGTGGTGTATTATAAATCTCCTAAAGAAAAGGAGCTAAGCTTTTTAGAAAAGCTTAGCTCCTAATGTGAAATTAACTATGCTATAAAACAAAATCATTCAGACTTATAAGATAAAGCTTATTACTATTCATTAAGCTTAATAGATATGTTACATCATCCGGTGATTTTGACCTTAATACTTAATTTGTAATAATAAAATAAGGTTTAAAAGATTTTGAGAGCTAATAAGACGAAGCGATATTTTGCTTTCGCCTAAACGAGATATAAAAATTATCAGCTATTTACTAATAGATGTTGTAGCTGTATGGAAAATAAATAATAACGCGCACCCACTAATAAACGGGCATTAGCAAAGATTTTATTACTTAAATAAATTAAAACTATGATACAATTTTTTTTACCGCATTAATAATATCATTAAAGTATTTTTCTTTAGTAATTCTTGTTTGTTGAGGATGATAAGCATTTATAATAATAGTATTGTCTCTAATAATATATTTTACTGAATCTAATTGAACTAAATCTTTTTCATTAATTTGTAAATCCTTTAACAGATACCTCAATGTATTTCCACAGATAATTATATCAGGTTTATAATAATTTATTTGCTTAAGAACAATTTCTTTATTTTTTTCATAATCCCACCAGACAGCTGGTTCGTAAGTCCTTTCTCCTCCCGGAATTTTCTTAATATTGATAAAAGCAATTTTCTTAAGAATATCTATCATAGTTGTATCGTCAGTTATCCATTCTAATTTTTCCCATGGACAATAATTGTTAAGAATGCTATAAGTAACATAAATTATTGGGTCAATGGTTTTAAACCAAACTTTATGATTACTAATATTTAAATTTTTCAACTCTACTCGTAAATCCCAGCCACCGTATATGTTACCCTCTTCATCCCTATCG
>JAGODS010000211.1 GCA_017998135.1 Bacteroidales bacterium | reverse complement strand
TAATTATCCAGGCTAAGTGTAATAAAATAAATTCCAGCGGGCAGTGTTTTAAGAGATAAAACATAATTATTATCACCTTTAATAGCATTGACATTAAAAGATTTCAGGCTAACGCCAAGAAGGGAGAATAATTCAATATTCACATTAGTATTATATGGAACTGAATAATTGATTTCTACAAAATCATAGCAGGGATTAGGGCTTAGGTATATTGTTTGCTCTTTATACCGGATATCGTTTATACCGAGCAGGGCGTTAACAGATTTGCAACTTTGATTATTCTGGGGGTTGGCGTCGTCCTGTAAGAGGGTATAGGCACAAAGATTTAAGGTTTGTGCAGAGTTTAATTGTTTGAGAGTTTTTTTGAAAGTGTAGTATTTTATCGCTTGCGGGGCAAGAGTACCTGTCCATTCTTCATTGGCTTGCGGTATATTGTCTATTTTAAAGGTCAGACTAATGGATTTAAGAGTATCTATCCCATAATTTTTTATTGCAACGGTAACTTTACTATTAGAATCAACAAGCGACTGGCTCAAAGGTTGGCTAATCCAGTATATACCGGCATCCCTGTATATATATATACATTTTTTATCATTGGAGCTAAACTGGTCGCCAGTTAATTGAGAGTAAACACAGAGATTGTAAGCATATTTAGCTTTAAAAGTTTTAGAGAAAGTAAATAATGCCGTATTTCCGGCAGTAAGCGAATCTGAATAAATTTGCGTAACGGGGCTATCAGTATCAACCTGATAATATAAAGGAATGTTTTTTAGAGTAGCAGTACCATAGTTTTTAATAGTAACTTTAACTGCGACCTCGCTGCCTGAAGCAGTATAGTTAACAGGGGCATTAATACTTTCAATACCAGTATCAATAGTTTTCGGGGGTAAAGAGATTTTAAAATCATCAATAGCCCAGCCATTAGCATATTTAGTGGCATTATTTGTAGTGAAAAAGTTAAAGCAAAATCTAACAGGAGCAGCCTGATTATTAAAACGAGTAAGTTTATATGTTGAAGAGATCCATTGATTTTTTTGCTGAACAAAACAATGTTTGCCGTTTAAGTTTGCGAGATACCAGTTGGTAGCATTAGGGTCTCCAATATAGCCAAGAGTAGTCCAGGAGGCGCTTTTGCTGTCATAGTAAAGAACACGGCAACCGTCAAAAGGAGAGGCAACATTACAATTATGTTTGAAAGAGAGTATTGCATCTTTAATATTTGAAAAATCAAACCAGGGAGAATAAAGATTATATTCGGTACCGCTGCGGTAGTTTCCATCGAGCTGAGTAAGCCAAACATTATTATAAATCGCAGCAGAATCAATAAAAGAGCTATCAGCCTTACCTCTCTGCCAATGCCAAACTACATCACTACTTTCCCAGTAGTCTGCACCTTCAAAATTGTCTGAATAAGGGAGGTTCAATGTCGGAATACCATTAAATATAGCAGCCAGGGTATCGTTGATTTTATTAGCATCATTCATAAATTCTATAAAACATTTTACCTTAAATTTACCTGAAGGAATGATAAAAGTGTTTTTAAAAGTATATTCATAAGTTTTACCGGAATAAATTAAGGTATTTAGGGCTTCAATAACAGGTTTGTTATTACCAATAATATAACATAAATAAATATTTCTAATTATTTGTTCGCCAGTATTTTCAATAGATGCTTTAATTACCTGCTTGGAACCTGCTGTAAAAGCAACAGAATTAGAAATGTTAAAACTGGATAAGGCAGCGTCAACAGCATAAGTATTATTAATACATATATCATCTATAGCCATATCGCTTGTTTCGGCACCACCCCTAAGAGCCCTGAAACGTATTTTAATAATGTTTTTGTAAGAACTGAGGTTTATATTAGCCTTAAGCCAGGCGGCACGCTGGTAATTATGAGTTTGTCCTTTTATCCGGAAAACATCGTTTTTCCATACACCGTTTGAATAAATATCTATGCTAAGTGAGCCAATGCTGTCGCCATAAAAATGATACCAAAAACTTAATGAAGGTTTGACAAAGTTTTTTAAATCTAAATAAGGACTGTAAAGAGCTGCATTATCGCCTTTATAGCCATAAGCAGAATTAGTAAAAATATATAAACCGTCAGAAGTACCTGTGCTATGGTCAAAGGCGGGTCCTGTGTTTTTAGTATAAGTAGGTCCTTTATTGATAAACCATTTGTAAACAGAAGGATAATCAGCACTCCAGCCATTAAATAATTTGTTGTTTTCTTTAACTGAGAATTTTTCAAAATCTTCTTTATAGGGTATATCTGTTTTGACACCATAGAATAATATAGAAATAGTATCATTGCTTTTAATTGTATCGCCTTCGGCGATAGCGAGGACTGTAAGTTTGTGTAAGCCTTCTTTGACAGAGAATTGTTTGGTAAATTGGTAAGCACCGAAAGACAAAGGATTTATGTCTGTGGTGAAAGTCTCTGTAATAGTATCTTTATTATCTATAAAATAAGCTAATTTTAGAGTTTTAAGGTTAGTAGAGCCATAATTTCTGATTTTAATATCAACAGATTGCAAACTATTGGCTGCTGCGAAATCAAAAACAGGTTTATTAAAACTATAAAGTCCGGCATCAGTGCTATTGGGATGGAAAATAGAAATATCATCAAGGGCTATGTCGCCGGCTGCACCGTTGCCTCGTTCGGCAGTAAAGCGTATTTTGATTATGCCTTTATATTGGGAAATATCTATCAGAGCTTCCTGCCAGTAATCATCTTCGCTTTTTTGCTGTTCGCCTTTAAGAGTGAAAATCTTTTCAATCCAACTGCCGTTGTAAATATCAACACTTAAAGAATTAATATCCTTTCCATACATAAAGTAATAAAAACTAAGATAGCATTTATCAAAGGCAGTAATATCAATGCAGGGACTTATCAGATAAGCAGGACCACCGGCTGAATCAGCTTCAATGTGCAAATATTTACCTTCACGAGACTTAAAACTATGGTCTATTTTAGGACCTGTTTCTTTGGTCGGGGTATTACTTTTGTTAACCTGCCACCTGTAATATCCATCTGAAAAAGTTTTCCAGCCATTAATAAAAGTACCGGGTTTGCCTGTAATAAAACTTTGAAAATCCTCTTTGTGAGGAAGATTATTAATTGTTTTAAATACAGTTATATTAGTAGTTTTCATCGTGTTGTTATTAGGCAGGGCATCTTCTTTGAGCAAAGTATAGGCATTGAATGTATAAACGCCCCCGGCTGACATATTATATTTATCAGTGATTGTAAAATCAAGAGAATCGCCAGCGTTAATAATACCACTCTTTAATGTGTCTGAGAAAGAGGTGCTGTTAGTGCCTGAGATATTGGTTTTAATAATCAAGTTATTTATACTGAAATCCAAAGCCTGCGAACCGTAGTTTTTAACTCTTAAAATAATAAGCTGCTTTTCAGAGAAACAAAGTTCCTCTGTGGGAGTAACCAGAGAAGCAATGCCAATATCAGTTTTAGGAATACCGTAAAAGTTCTTGCAATACTGGTCATTAAAACTATTTGTGTCTCCCTCCAGAGCTGTAAAAACACAAATATTATTATTGAAAGCGGGTATTTTTATTACGGGTAGATCTATAGTAGCAGTAGCATTTGGTTTAAGCGAGCCTTTCCATCCGGTTGCTACAGGTAAGCCTGAATTAAGCCTGTATAAAACGTCCATAGATTTAATCTCGCTGATACCATAGTTTTTAATAATAGCCTGAACGGTAATATTGTTGTCTTCACCTTCTTTATCAGCAGGTTTAATAATATCAGCAATACCTGCATCCTGATTGATAAAAGGAGAAATAAGGAGGGCATAGTCTTCAGTTTCGCCCCAGTTATAAGAACCGCAGGGCAGGGTTGTCGTTTCATCTCCTTCTTCTTTTAAAACTATTCTGAGTCGCGAGATTCCAGATTTAGCATCTGACGGGATTGTAAAACTTGCGCTAACAAAAGTTTCGCTTATTTGGCTTAATTTTCCAAAAATGCGTTCTGAATAAAAATCAAATTCACCATCTTGATTATAATCTATAAAAGCATTGATAAAACAGGAATATAATTTAGCTTTATTAGTTATTTTGTGTATAGTTATTTTATAAGAAGAATCATTAAATAATCTGATAGCCGGGAGGGATGAAGTAAAATCCGAATATCTTTGGTTAGACGAAGTATTGTTATATACAGGCAGCTCTTTACCATTAGTAAAATTTCCTATTATAACTTTTCCTATATCTTCAAAATCGCTGTTTATGGCTGAAGAGGAGCAATATTTAAGTTTTTTATTAGTTATAGAAACTTCAAGACTATCGTTTTGTTTAATAAAATCAAGAGAAGAAGAGGTATAAACTTTAATTATATAGGTTTTATTATAAATGCTTAGGTCCACTCTGTTACGAAAGGTATAAATGATTGAATCCCCAGGATTGAAATTAGTTTTGATGGTATCAGTAACAGGTTTTGCTTTGTCAAGCTGAAACGAAACAATAAAATTATCTGCTTTATGTTGCCCATAATTTTTTATAATAACTGTCAGTTTTTCTTTATAACTAAGATTAAAGGCAGTTTTAGGAGAAATTATTGAAGATATACCTATATCTATACTATCATTTCCTTTAGAATCTTTATTAGCTCCGTATAGCGGAAGCAGATGCAGTAAATATAATAATACTATTATTTTAAATAGTTTGTTTGTTTGATGCATTATAATTATAGATTAAAAAATATTATTTCCTTTGAAACTCATAATACCTCACC
>JAGODS010000210.1 GCA_017998135.1 Bacteroidales bacterium | reverse complement strand
ACCAAGTACTATCGTATATTATTAATCAAAATTATACGATGCGAACGCATATTATTAAAATTTTCGCTCACCATTGTATAAGCTTTCATAAATATTTCTTAGAGTTTTAATAAAAAAATGCTACAGCTTTTTTAATCAATAATTATGATTCAGAAAAAATGTTTAAGTTTGTAGTTTGAAAATAATCTTATTAATGCTGCGGAAAATATTAGGAATAATATTAATATTAAATAGTTTATACAGCTATTCAACGCATATAGCGGGGGCAGATTTGACCTATAAATGTCTCGGCGGAAACGATTATTTGATAACATTCACTTTTTACAGGGATTGCAGCGGAATAGAAGCTCCGGAGTCTGTTGTTATAAACTTCTCTTCTTCCTGTTATGACAGTTTTGAAATAACGCTTTTTCCTCTTGACAGCACGGGTGTTGAAGTTACGCCCACCTGCAATGAAGTTGTTTCTTCCTGTCGCAACGGCAATCTTTACGGTCTGCAGCAATTTGTCTATAAAGGACAGACAATATTAAAACCCTGCGTTGATTGGCGCATATCCTATTACTTATGCTGCCGCAATTACTCGCATACTATCAAACAGCCCGAAAGCACCGGGATGTATATACCCGCCACTCTTAATAATAAAGACTTTGAATACAACAGCTCGCCTGAGTTTTCTAATATTCCTGTTACTGTTATCTGCGCCGAGCAGACCTTTTGCTTTAACCACGGAGCTATTGATGCTGATGGCGACTCGTTAGTCTATTCGCTCGTTACGCCTTACGATAAAGGTCCTGACGCTTTTCCCATTTATGTTCTTTATGGTTCTGGTTACTCGGCAGAACAACCGCTGCCTTCGACGCCGCCTGTTACTATCAACCGATTTACCGGCGATATTTGTATGACGCCCGATTATAATATTATTTCGCCTATGGCTGTGCTTGTTGAAGAATACAGAAACGGTATAAAAATAGGCTCTGTTATCCGCGATATGCAGGTTAATGTTATTACCTGCAGTAATCTGCTGCCTGTCGTTTCAGGTATCTCAGCCGATTCACTCAGCTTTAATACTACGGATACTATTCATACAGATACTGTTTGTTTTGGAAAGAAAATAACCTTATATATTCACAGCTACGACCCCGACAACGGTAAAATCTGGATGAAATGGAACAAAGGCATACCCAGCGCCGATTTCAGCGTTTATAACAATCCTCCATACCTTTCGGCAAGATTTAACTGGCAACCTGACGCCCTCGCCTTACGTAATTCAGCTCACTGTTTTACTGTTACCGTTGGAGACGACTTCTGCCCCTATATCGGCAGCCAGACTTTCGCTTTTTGCATCTATGTCAAAGGTTTTAATGTTAGTATTGGCAAAGATACAGTACTTTGTCTCGGGGAGCAACTGCTCGTTAATGCTCTTACAGATACTAATGTTATCAATTACAACTGGGAAATTGACGGGAAAGCAGTTGATTTGCCGCCCAAACAAAATGCTATTAATATTAATTCCTCCGAATTAGGACTGGGAATACACAGACTCGCAGTTACTGTCAGAGATAATAATACAGGCAAAGGCTGCCCAGGCTATGACTTTATTAATATCTCAGTTATAAAAAAACCTGTTATTAACCTTATTAATCCTCAGTATTTCTGTGAAGGTAATTATCTAATGTTAGATGCAGGCGAAAATACAGGCAGATACTTATGGAACACAGGCGACACTACCCGACAAATATATGTCAGCAATCCAAGTACATATTATATTACGGTTGACGGCGCTTTCGGCACCCGCTGCATCCAATTTGATACTGTTGAAGTGAAAATGCTTAATATGCCTAAGCCTGTTAGGCTGGCTAACGATACCTGCATTATGACAAAGGATAAATACTTAATATTAGATGCAGGCAAATACGCAGCCCCTTTCAAATATTACTGGTCCACTGCTGACACTACTCAAACAATTAATATTAACAATTCTGGTATTTACTCGGTTATCGTAGCTTCTGAAGAAGGAATAAAACATAATTGCCTCGTTGCTGATACTATAAAAATTAATATGCTGCCCCCTGTCTTTCTTGGCGCTGACACTACTATCTGCAACAACAAAACTTTATATATTAAAGGTCCTTCGCCGCCAATTGGTCATAAATATATTTATAACTGGTTACCCGACGGCGAAAATACTAAAAATTTATATTTTGATAAAAAAGAAAACGCTGTATATTCGCGGATTTTGAATATTGATAAAGGCTGTGCTGATACTATAAATATAGAAGTAAAAACCTGCGATTTAAAATTTACTGATATTTTTGCACCCGCTAACAGCAAAAATAATAGTTTTGTTATTGAGAACATTGAGAATTACAGAAATTGCAGGCTTATTGTTTTCAATCGCTGGGGAGAAAAGATATTTGAAAATTCGGAATACGAAAACCCTAACAATATCTGGAAGGCTGATAAAACCCCGGCTGGCGTCTATTTCTACTTGCTTTATATCAATAATAAATTAGAGAAAAAAGGAACTGTTACCGTGCTTAAATAAATGAATTCAAATGTTTCACATTTGCAAAATGTGAAACATTTAAAACTTTTTTTATTACATTTAAAATTAAAAATATGAACACAAAAAAAATAAGAGTTCGATTTGCACCCAGTCCGACCGGTCCGCTTCATATTGGAGGTGTTAGAACCGCACTTTACAATTATCTCTTCGCCCTAAAACATAAAGGCGACTTTATATTACGTATTGAAGACACTGATCAGGGCAGATTTGTTGAAGGCGCTGAACAATATATTATAGATTCCCTCAACTGGTGCGGTATTAATTTCAACGAAGGCGTTTCTGTCGGAGGTCCTTACGCTCCCTACAGACAATCCGAACGTAAACACATTTACGGTCAATATGCACAATTATTAATAGATAAAGGATATGCCTATTATGCTTTTGATACTGCCGAAGAATTGGAGAAATTACGCAATGAATACCAGGCTCGCAAACAAACATTCCAATACGATTATAATACAAGAAAAGATTTGAATAATTCATTAAACTTGCCCTCAGAAGAAGTTAAACAGAAATTGCATAGAGGCGACAAATATGTAATAAGACTTAAAATACCCGAAAATAGGGAAATCAAATTTACCGACCTTATCCGCGGCGAAGTTAGTTTTCATTCTTCTCAATTAGATGATAAAGTTTTATATAAATCTGATGCTATGCCAACTTATCATCTTGCCAATGTGGTGGACGATTACCTGATGAAAATCAGCCACGTCATCAGGGGCGAAGAATGGTTGCCCTCTACTCCGCTACATATACTACTTTACGAATATCTTGGCTTTGCCGCTGACAGACCTGAATTTGCTCATCTGCCTCTTTTATTAAAACCTGATGGCGCCGGTAAACTTAGTAAACGAGACGGCGACAGGCTGGGATTTCCTGTCTTCCCTCTACAATGGACTGACCCCAAAACAGGCGAAATATCAAGAGGCTTCAAAGAAGACGGCTATCTGCCTGAAGCCTTTATTAATTTTATCGCTTTACTGGGATGGAACCCCGGCTCTGAACAGGAAATTTTTAATATGCAACAATTAGCAGAGCTTTTCTCTCTTGACAGAATACATAAAGCAGGCGCCAAATTTGACCAGGAAAAAGCCAAATGGTTTAATCATCAATACCTGCTCGCTAAAACTGATAACGAACTCGCAGATCTGCTTAAAAATGATTTGACTAAAAATAACATTAAAACTACTGACCAATTTAATCTCTCTCTCTGTAAACTTTTCAAAGAAAGGCTTTATTTTATCAGCGATATATATAAACAAAACTCTTATATCTTTTCTATACCCACCGAATACGACTTAAAAACCCTGAAAAACAAACTCAAAGATATAAATCTTAATATCTACAAAGACTTTATATCGGAAATTGAAAAATGTGAAACTCTTAATGAAGATATACTCCATAAACTAATTGATAGCTTTATAGAAGCTAAACAAATACAAAAAGGACAGTTTATGAGCATCCTGCGAATACTAATTGTCGGCAAAGCTGCCGGTCCTGACCTCATTTTATTAATACTCCTCCTCGGTAAAGAAGAAATATGCAAAAGAATTTCATCTGCTCTGATTAAAATTGTTTTATAAGCTTATTTATAAATAAAGAAAATATTATATATTTGCATAAACCAAAGTTATTTAAAACCTTTTTGGTTTGGTTTTAAATAGTCAAAATAATTATTTATTATTTGTTTTAAATAAAAATATACTTTTGGGGCTTTAAATTTTCAAATAAATATCTATAACTTAAATATAAATCTCTATGAAAAATCTTATTTTTATTTTTGTATTAATGTTAGCTTTAGGCAACATCCTTTCTGTAACTGCTGGCAATATAACTGTTACCGCTCCTAATGGCGGCGAAGTATGGGCGGGTTGCACATCTCAAAAAATAACCTGGATTGCCGAAGGAACGCAAAACAATTACACAATTGATTATTCTACTGACGGTGGTAAAACCTGGGTCTCGGTTACAAGCAGTTTATATGTTACTAACGGTACTTACAATTGGTTAATTCCAAATATCAACTCTACCAACTGCTTAGTAAGGGTTATAGATTCTAATAATCCCTCTACCTTAGATATTAGCGACAAGACCTTTTCAATTACAGCTCCTTTATTAATTACATATCCTGACGGAGGCGAAACTCTGCAGGCAGGCTCTGTCAAACCTATTACCTGGGTAGCTAACGGCACTTCAAATATT
>JAGODS010000209.1 GCA_017998135.1 Bacteroidales bacterium | reverse complement strand
AAAATTCTTTTGTCAATTTTATTGAATCTGCTAAAAATAAAACTGAAAGAGAACAGAAAATCCAAGATATGACTGTTATATATTCAGAAGTTGAATCTATGCTCGCTCCTCTCAGAAGAGCCGAACTTAACATCAGTTATAAAGAACCTAAAAAATCTAAAGAACGAATTGCTTTACTTTCAACCTCTAAACCTGATTCTTTAGATTCCAAAGAATTATTATATGCAGCTACTTTAACTAAAGATCTTAATACTAAATTAAACATATATAAATCTGTAATTTCTTTATACCCTGACAACTGGAAAGGGTACAATAATGCCGGTTGTACAAGTTTCAAACTTGGTAAATATGACGAAGCAGGTACTTATTTTGAAAAAGCCAACACTATCTCTCCTAATAATGCTATGGTATTATACAACCTTTCTGCTATTGCTTTACAAAAAAATAATCTCGGTACTGCTAAATCTTATATGGAAACCGCTAAAACACAGGGTGCTGACATAAATTACAACCTTGGTATTATACTTATTACTCAGGGAGACTATGAACAAGCAATGAAGAATTTTGAAAAAAATAAATGTTCTTATAATATGGCTCTCGCTCAACTTTTACTTGATAACATCACTGGCGCTAAATCTACTCTGGAATGTGCTGAAAAAAATGCTGACATTTATTACCTTATGGCTGTTATCGGAGCCAGAACTTCTAATGCTCAAATGATGAATGATAATCTTAGAAAAGCTATTGAGCTAAATTCTAAATTCAGAAAAGAAGCTAAAAAAGACAGGGAATTTATCCAGTTCTTTAATAATGCCGATTTTATGGAAATTACTAAATTTTAGTTTTTTAAAAAATAGTTTTCAAATCATAACCTAACAGATACTTCTATCTGTTAGGTTTTTTTTTAACCTCAAAATATAAATATTATGAATAAGTTCAAATTATTATTTTTATCTTTTTCCTTAGTTTTGTTTCTTCAAAGCTACTCTCAAAAAAAATATGAAACTAAAAAATCAACTGACATAAACGGATTTACTTATGAATACGTTGAAAATGACCCCATACAAGCTCGCATATATACTCTTAAAAATGGCTTGAAAATTTATTTGTCTGTTAATAAAGACGAGCCTCGCTTACAAACTTATATTGCTGTTAAAGCCGGCTCTACTTATGACCCTCCTCAAACCACTGGTCTTGCACATTACTTAGAACACATGATGTTTAAAGGAAGCAGTAAAATTGGAACTATTAACTGGGATAAAGAAAAAGCTGAATTAGATAAAATTTCTGATTTATATGAGTTGCTTCTAAAAACTACTGACCCTGAAAAGAAAAAAATTATTTACAGAAAAATTGATAGTATTTCTACTGTCGCCTCTAAATATGCCGTTCCCAATGAATATGATAAATTGATGTCCTCACTTGGAGCTAAAGGCACTAATGCCTATACTTCCAACGAAAGAACTGTTTATGTTAATGATATTCCTGCTAATGAAATTGAAAAATGGTTAATCCTTGAAAGCGAACGTTTCAGTTTGCTTGTTCTTCGATTATTTCATACCGAACTGGAAACGGTTTATGAAGAATTTAATATGTATCAGGATAATGATAACCGTAAAGTAATTGAAGCTTTGTTTGCCGGCTTGTTTGCAAAACATCCTTATGGTACGCAAACTGTTATCGGAAGAGCCGAACATCTTAAAAATCCTTCAATGGTTAATATTCATAAATATAAAGAGATTTATTACAGACCTGATAATATGGCTGTTTGCCTTTCAGGCGACCTTGATTTTGATAAAACTATTCAACTTATTGATAAATATTTCGGAGCTTTTATTCCTAATAATAATTTGCCCGCTAAACAAAAAATTTCCGAAGAACCTATTAAACAACCTATAATTAAAACTGTTTATGGTCCTACTGCTGAATTTATGAATCTCGCTTACAGATTTAATGGTAAAAAATCTATTGATGAAAAATATATTACTTTGATAAATATGCTACTTTCAAATGGAAAAGCAGGTTTAATAGACCTTAATTTAAAACAAAAACAAAAAGTTTTGAATGCAGGTTCCTGGACTTATATTTTACAAGATTATGGAATGTTGAATTTATATGGCACACCTCGGGAAGGTCAGAGCCTGGAACAAGTTAAAGATTTACTTCTAACTGAAATTAATAAAATTAAAAAAGGCGAATTCCCTGACTGGCTTTTGGGCGCCGTTATTAATGACTTAAAACTTTCTAATATAAAATCTTTTGAAAGCAACAGCGGTAGAGCCTCCGCTTTTGTGGATGCCTTTGCTAATTCTGTTCCCTGGGCTGACAGGCTTACTTTTATTGATGAGCTTGAAAAAATATCAAAACAGGATATTATCAATTTTGCTAACAAAAATTTTACTGATAATTATGTTGTTGTTTACAAAAAAACCGGCAAAGATGAAAATGTTGTAAAAGTTGAAAAACCCACAATTACTCCTATTAATATTAACAGAGATAATCAGTCTGAATTTTATAATAATTTTTCTAAAATTAAATCTGAACGCATTAATCCCGTTTTTGTTGATTTTGACAAAGAAATATCTAAAACCAAAATTAATAATAATATTGAACTTAACTATATCCAAAACAACTCAAACGAATTATTCTCCGCTTACTATATTTTTGATATGGGTTTAAAAAATAATAAATTATTACCTCTTGCTTTCAACTATTTTAAATATCTTGGAACAAATAAATACAGCCCTGAACAATTAAAACAGGAATTTTATAAATTAGGTATAGATTATGGTGTAAGTTCAGGCAATGAAAGAGCATACATTTATATTAACGGTCTTGGACAGTCTGCCGAAAAAGGATTACAACTTCTTGAACATTTCATTAATAATGTAAAAGCAGATAAACAAATTTATAATGATTTTGTTGATGGAATTATTAAAGAACGTAATAATGCCAAATTAGATAAAGGGACTATACTTTGGAGTGCTATGTCAAGTTATGCAAAATATGGAAAAACATCCCCTTTTACAGACATACTGTCCACTGATGAACTAAAAGCTTTAAACCCCGAAATACTTACTGATATAATTAAAGATTTATTTAATTACAAACATTACATTTTTTATTACGGCTCTTTCCCTAATAATATTATAAAGTCTTTATTTGATAAAATACATACTACAAAAAACCTTAAAGATTATCCCCCTGCAAAAATTTATAAAGAACTATCTATTACTTCTTCTCAGGTTTATTTAGTTGATTACGATATGGTTCAGTCAAATCTGGCTATGCTCACTGATGATGGTTTTTTTGATCCTAAACTATTACCTGAAACAAGGTTATTTAATGAGTTTTATGGTTCGGGACTATCTTCTATTGTTTTTCAGGAAATAAGAGAATCAAAGGCTTTAGCCTATTCTGCATATTCCAATTATATGCTTGCTCAAAAAACTAACAATCGTAATTATCTTAGCGCTTATATCGGCACTCAGCCCGACAAACTTAAAACTGCTATTGACGCTATCTCCGGAATGCTTAATAAAATGCCTAAAGCCGATAAACAATTTGAAGTTTCTAAAGATGACATAATGAAAAAAATTGAAAGCGAGCGTATAACTAAAGAAAATATCTTTTGGACCTATTTAAGTAATAAAGATAGAAATTTATACTATGATACCCGTAAAGATATTTACGAAAAGATGAAAACAATTTCTTTAAATGAATTTTCTGCTTTCTTTAATAAACATATTAGCGGTAAGAAATATACTTATCTTATTTTATGTAATAAGAAAAATATAGATTTAAATCTTGTTCAAAAACTTGGCGATTATAAAGAGCTATCACTTGAGGAAATATTTAATTATTAGTTTTTCCCATTTTTTAATTTTTGAATAAATAAATACTATGGACTATAATTAAAAAATTATTAATTTTGTAAGATTAAATTTTCCATATTTATGAAAAAAATATTATTCCGAAATATATACAAATACTGCATTTTATTAGTGTTTGTTTTGTTAACTTTTGCTTGTAAAAAAGATGAAGATAATGATAAACCTGTTTCTGACCTTACTCCAAAAAACTTTGATTCTTATATGGACCCAAGAGACAGTAATGTTTACAAAACTATAGATATTAACGGATTTATATGGTTTGCCGAAAACTTCCGTTATGAATGCAAGGATTCCTGGAATTATCTTAATGATACTAATATTGCAAAAGTATATGGCAGACTATATACTCAAAAAGCAGCTCTTGACGCTGCACCTCCGGGCTGGCATCTTCCTACAAGAGCCGAATGGGATACACTCGCTGAATATTTAGGAGGTTGGGAAGCCGCTGGTGGAAGACTTAAAGAATACGGAACCTCGCACTGGAGAAACAAAAATGTTGAAGGCTCTAATAGTAGCGGATTTACTGCTCTACCGGGCGGTGAAAGAGACCCTAATGGTAATTTTTATTATCTCGGTGATATGGGTAATTACTGGTCAGCAACTCTTGTTCAAATTGACAACTTTAAAGCTTATCATTATGAATTGTCTGGTAATAGCTCTTATATAATAGAACGCTTTACTGAAAAAAATCTCGGTTATAGCGTCAGATATGTTAAGAATAAATAAACCCTGTTTATACTTAAACCGTAACCTATATAAGTTTTTTTAAACTCAGAACTCCTGACCTGTTACTTACAATCAATATTTTACAAATAGGTTTCTCGCAAGCACAATTGTCTTAATTTTGCTGGATTTAAAATTAGACAATATGCAGATGCAGATGCCAATATATCCGGAG
>JAGODS010000208.1 GCA_017998135.1 Bacteroidales bacterium | reverse complement strand
TATATGGGTGCTTTGATGCACGGGTTTTTTGCGCTTTTGCCATTTTTCCTTGCACTTATTTAGCGCAAAGTTATATCTTTTTATTGATTTGGTATGTGGTCTGCTATTATTCAGCAGACCCTAATTAATATCCCACGGGATTTGATATTTATAGCCTGATAAACCTCCTATATTTGTAAATCCCTTTAGGGATTAAATATCTATAAAATATTATAGAATATCGTTGAAAATGTATCGCTCATTAAATTTCAAATTTTTTCAACAACTCCAAATATTCTTCTCTGAATGTTCTTTTTGTAGATAAATTTGTTTATAGGTATTTGGTATAATTAATTATTTTGATGCAAAAATAAATAAAATTACTATCTCTCTATAAATATATCATCCCTAAAGGGATGAAGTGGTTGTTTTTAATATTTTTTTGCTATAAATATCAAATCCCTAAAGGGATTTTTTGAATTAAATTTGTTACGCATTTAAGGGTTTATATAAAAATAGAACGAAGATTTTTTTGTTCAAACCTTGATTTTTTTACAGCTCACCTAACAGGTCTTTAAGACCTGTTAGGTTTGAAACCAAGTATTATTTTAAAAATTAATGATTAACAATAATTTTTTTCTTCAGTATGCTATTATTGGATTTAAATTCTATAAAATAAATTCCGTTGCTCAAATTTGATGTATCAAAATCAAGAACATATTTACCTGCGGACTTTTCTGCAGTTAGTAAAGTTTGAGTAGAGGTTCCGATGATATTATATAATTTTATAGAAACATTAGATTTATTTGCAAGATAATAGCTAATAACCGATGTATTTTTAACAGGGTTGGGATATATAATTAATTGTTCGCCTGTTCTGGTCAGGTCTTTAATATCATCAGTTATGATTGTAGTTTCTGTATCAAAACCTGTTTTATCTTCTATATTTCCAACGCTGTCAGTAGCAAAGCAGGAAAATTTATAATTATAATTTATTTCTCCTTTATAAGTAAATGATTTAAGGTTAGTATTTCCTGCAATTAATACTTTGCCTGTATCATTAACCAGAACGTAAATATCATAATACCTGATGCCAGAGCCAACGTCAGTCCCATCCCAGCTAAGTACAATATCAGTTTTATTACTTGTAATATTTAGTTGTTCAATATGAGAAACAGGTTTTTTGTCATCAATAGTGTTGAAGTATTCATTAGTTAGAATAGGTTTATTGGCATCAAAAGTAATAATAGCTTTATTTGATATTTTGTCATTGTGAGTGATATTTTTATTTAAGCCTATTGTGTAGGAAACAGAAGCTTCACCTTCAGGCGGCATCTTATTTGGAGGCAAGACTCCCAAATCAGGGTCTTCGCTTATATCCATAGTTAGAGGGTCAAGTGCTAATATTTCCCAATTAATAATAGCATTAGTAGTGTCAAGTCTTGCGTTAATACGGTTTATGATATTCATTTTAGGGCGCATATCAAGGTCCTGTGTAAATTCATTAAGTCCAGTTAGAGGTGTAAAAGTTGTATCTCCTATTGTAACAGAACTAAAACCGAAATTTTTAATATCATATTTTGTTATGTCAAGAGTATCGCTGATAAAAATTTCGTGAGCCGCAGCGGAAGCTGTATCTTTGTTCTCGCAATAAATGGTATAAGATATTTCATCATCCTTTTTAATATAATTAGATTGGGAAAATCCCGGAGGACCTGATTTTTCGTTGGGGTCTAAAGATTTTACACTGTAAAACCAATTACAACCTGTACCTGTTCGTGCAAAACTCTCATTACAATCTTTAAGGTTTTTATAATATTGATATGAATTAACTAAGAACATACCAACACCGTGAGCTAAAGTGCTTGCAGGGTGAAGAGCGACAGCGCAGCCACCAATAGAAACAGCTGTATTTAAAAACCAACCGCCCCAGGTATTCGGAGCCTGGTAGTTTTGCCAGGGATTCCAGAGTATTTTTCCTAAAGAAAGCGCACAGGCTATTTTATCACCTGCTAATGCTATTCCCTGGTCCATTGCCACTTCCATAATTATAGAAGCTATACAAGCCGCATAAGCGCCTTTGCCTTTTTTATATTTTTCTTTAAACATTGGACCATCTATCCAGGCTTCAACCCTTACTTTCATTGTAGTTTTTACTTTAATACTCAGATGAGCAGTAAAATTACCACCGGCTGGAATTATCTGGATATAAAACGGGAATATCTTAACTTTGCCTGCTTCGCCAAAAAGCGAATCTTTTTTTATAAAGAGCGGGAGGGTATCTAACATTTTATCATAACCATTCTGAATAACATATTCAGGGTGTTGAATTTTAACATCTGTAAAGTTATATTCTATGTTAGGGTCGTCGGTTATAGCGATCCAAATTACAGCCCCGTTTGCATCAACATTGCCTTTGTTGCCATAATTAATATTATAAGTATTCCAGCGATTGGCAAGAAATCTGTTTCTGCCTGTAATATTAACATAAGGTTCGGCTTCGGTTCCCTGTATAATGCTGAAACCGTTTTTTAGAGTCATATTTGTATCTCCCGGAATATTAACAATTACATCATATTTCCCAATTGTTTTTCCTTTAAGATCAAAGGTTGAAAAAATAACCCCGGGTCTTGCCAGATAAACTGAATCGCCGACAATGTCAGCTTCGCCCTCTTTTCTGAGAATAAAAGTTGTACCTGGTTTAAAAATGCCTCCGTAAGCTGAAAGCGAGACAGTGCCGGTGTTCCCAGCTTCAGCAGGCAGAACTTTGGCTAATCCTTTTATATACACAATTGCTTTTGCTGTATCTGTACCAACTGCATTATTAGCTGCGAGCTTAACATAGTAGGCTCCGGGTTCTTGGTAAGTATGGGCAGGACTTGTTAACGTTGAAGTTGTATTATCGCCAAAATCCCAGGAGTAAGCATCAGAAAATGCGCTTTTATTTGTAAAGTTGACGGTAAATGCATCTACCCCTTTGAGATTTAATGATTCAAATATTGCAAAAGGTCCTAATCGCAGAGCAGCAGGAGAAGACCAAAAGCCTAAAGTATCCTGGAATTGATAATAAAGATATTTACTGCCTTTAGGTACAGATGAGTTATCATATTCTTTAATTAGATTGAAAAATGAAGAAATACTATCGGGTATAGATGTGATAGCTTTTGAAATATCAGTGTCAAACCAGTATCTGTAAGCTTTAATTACATTTATAATTGAAGCTGAAGAGCCACGATTTTCAAAGAAGTTGCTCTGTGTCTGCGACCAATAGCCACCCGAATCTTTAAAGCGGATATTAATTATATGTATTCCTTTTGTCAGAATGGATGCATCAAAGGAGAGGTTAAGAGAGTAGAACCTGGTTGTAGTAGTTGTGTTGACAGTTATTGCATTGGCTATATCGGAGTCAAACCAGTATTGATAAGCGCTTATATTTCCATTATCAGTAAGACCGAAAACAAGTTGGGATATAGTAGAGCTATAGATATTTTTATCGTCTTTAAACCTGATATTAAAAACCTGAAATCCTTGTTTAATATTAGTTAAAGGAAGGGATTCATTAAGGTTAAAATATTTGGAAGGAGTAACATTTACTACGGTTTTACCGGCAACATCATTGTTGAGCCAGTATTCGTAGGAGGTTATGTTTTGTGCTGCTGCATTAAAGACATTAAAGCTTATAATGCAGACCAGGACAAAGAGCTGATTTATTAATATTTTTTTCATTCCATAAAATTTTGAATTTATAATTCAAAAACTACCTGTCTTGTGCGCTGACTTTAATATTAACTTTAATTTTTCCTTCAGCATTAGTAGAAGGCGCAATAGATTTAAAAGAGATATGCGGATTATAAGGCAACGCACCATCCTTAAAAGGATAAGCAGTGCCGTAAATTCCTATTGCAGTTCCATCGCTTCCCTGTATGATATCAAGCACTTCTTGCCTTAAATGATAATCAAAGTTTTCTTTATAAGTATTAAAACTATTACCTCCAACAAAAATGCTGTCAATTGGATAATTATAAATATTATTACTTAAAACTTGTGCGGGTAGTTCCGTTTCGGTCATCCCTTCTACAAAGAGGTTATTGTGAAATTCATTGACATCTTCTGAATAACAAAAATATTTTTCCTGAAGAAAAACATTATTAGAAAAGATAGCCCCTTTAACCGTATTTAATTCACTCCAGCCTTTATCTCTATGTAAGAAATAGCAATTGTTAAAACTTACCATCCCGTCAATATAAAAAGTGCGGGCTGTAAATATACATTTTTCAAAACTTACATTTTTAGCATAATTAACATAATTCCATGCTCCTCTGAAAACTGATTCTGTAACATTGATATTTTTGGTTAAAGGATTGTTTGCGCTATTTGTATAAGAAAACTGGTAAGCATTAGCATTACATCTTGATATAGTGTAACCATCTATTACCTGATTTGTTACATCTGTTCCAAATATAATATCACCTGAAACATATACACCGGTTAATGAACCCTTGCTCGCTCCAGACAGAATGCGAATATTATCTATAAAGATTGTTGCACCTGTTGCTTTAGCTGAGTCAGCCCTATAACCTGCTCCAAAAATATTTACCGATTTATTTATTGTTAATTTGCTGACATTATAGGCGCCACCAGGAATGTAAACATTATCGCCGTCATTGCAGTGTGCTATGGCTGAATCAAGAATGTCATAAGCTCTGGTGTTTTGACCGGTTACGTCAGTAACCGTAATAACCTGCTGAGCATAGCTTCTAACAGTTCATAATAAAGCTATTAAACTGAATAATGTGAGAATCTTTTTCATAGTAAATATA
>JAGODS010000207.1 GCA_017998135.1 Bacteroidales bacterium | reverse complement strand
TTCAGTTATTAAAAACTTCTGCTAAAGAATTAACTGATGAAATGAAGAAAATTCTGGCAGCCAATAAAATTGAAACACCCTTTGAATACAACGATAAAGGAGATTTTACAGGAGAATTGAAATTTGCAGGTGATATGCTTATTATGAATATGCATACTAATATTTTTGAATTTCCAAGAGCTAATCCTATTTTTAAAACATCATACCTTAATGATGACAAAATGCGGTCATACAGCGGCGTTATTTTATTATATAACTTTTTAGCCGATTCATTCAAATATAAAAGATATAATGACGTTGGATATCTTGTAGCAAGAATTTTTATTAATAAAGAAAACCATTATTTCATTGAAGGAAAAAGAGAAATTGGCAGTCTTTATTATAATTTTGAAACTGAAATTATTACTAAACAGGCATTAAGAAAACTTCTCGAATCTGCTATTTCTTATTGTATTGATTTTGATTTATTACTTCCCCCTTATGATAGTATTAAAGAAGCTTCTGTTATGGAAATGCAGGAAACTACCAATAATTTAAACATAAAGACAGGAAAAAGACTTGGTTTTATGTTCCAGGCAGACCAAATTGAACTGAAATAATTTATTTTACTAAATTAACCCAAATAATATTTTATGGATGAAAAAATTGTTTATATATTAATAGGTATAGCTTACCTTGTATATTCCTTTTTAAAAAAAGATAAAAAAAGCAAAACTGCTAAAGCTTTGCCTAAGCAAAACGAATCTCCTCCTAAAGAAAATTTCAAAACTATTTTTGAAAAAGCATTACTCGGAGATGAATTTTTTGAAAAACCTATAGTAGTTGATACAGCTCCTAAAGAAACAATAAAAAAAGAGTCTAAAGATGTTAAAAAAAATACTTTTTTATCAGGAGAAGATTCCGATTTAATTGAAAATTATATGAAAGACCAAACTATTGATTATTCTAACAATACGGTTCACAGTTCTGCAAATCAAAACTCATACAGAAAAAATTTCAACCTTAAACAAGCTGTTGTTTTTTCCGAAATCTTAAAAAGACCTTATAATTAATACACTTTTTTTTATATTTTTATCTTATTATCAGTGTTTTAAAAAAAAAATACTTTGTAATTTAAAAATATATTTTACTTTTACCGCCCAATAATCAAGCCGTTTTTTTTATTAATTGTTTATAAATTAGATATATGCCAAAAAAACTATTTATTATTTGTAGCCTTTTAGTTTTAGGATTTAATTATGTATTATATTCACAAACAGGGACACTAAAAGGAAAAGTAACAGATAAAGATTCTAAAGAAGCGATACCATTTGCAAGTATTGTAATTGAAGCAGGAGGAAAACAATATGGAGCTGCTCAAGCAGATTTTGATGGTAACTATACAATTAAACCTATACCTCCAGGAAAATATGATGTTAAAGCTACTTATGGAGGTTATGCCTCTCTCGTTATTAAAGGCGTTTTAATATCATCTGATAAAATAACCTTCCAAAATCTCGAATTAAGTACTACTGTTGCTCTTGATGAAGTTAAAATTGTTGATTATGTTAAACCACTGATTGACAAAGACGGCGGTTCTTCAGGTGGTAGTGTTGGAAAAGACCAAATAGCTAAAATGGCTGGAAAATCTGCTGCTGCCGTTGCTGCTACTATTGGAGGCGTTTTTACTGATGAAGATGGTAATATTGGCGGTATCAGGGGTGCTCGTCCCGGCGGTACTGTTATTATTATGGACGGTATTAGATTAAGAGGCTCTTCATCCGTACCTCAAAACTCTATTGAAGAAGTTCAGGTTATTACTGGAGGACAACCGGCTCAATACGGAGACGCTACTGGCGGTATAATTAATATTACTACCAAAGGTCCTTCAAGAAAATTTGGCTTCGGTGGCAATTATGAAACATCCGAACTATTTGACCATCAGCATTATCATTTATTAGGATTTAATGCACAAGGTCCTTTAATTTTAGGAAAAGATACTACCAAAACAAGCTCTCTGCTCGGCTTTTTTATTGCAGGTGAACTTTATTCAACTAAAGCAGGCAAAACTGCTCTTGACGAATATACCGTAAAAAAAGACGTTCTTAAAAATCTTGAAAATAATCCATTACGTCCCTCCGGAACCGGTGCCGGTAACTTCTTAAATGCTGAATTTCTTACTATGAATGATCTTGAAAAAATAAAAAACAAAGAAAATTCATTATCTCAAGGATTTAATCTCTTAGCTAAAATTGATGTGCGTTCTACAGAAAATACTAATTTAACTTTCGGTGGTAATATAACTTACGGCAATGGTTTAGGCTGGAGCAGGAGTAATAGCCTTTTAAATAATAAAAATAACGGTGAAAGCAGCAGCTATACCTGGCGTACCTTTGGGCGTTTCACCCAAAGATTTCCGGCTGATAAAGACAGTAAATCCCTTATTAAAAACATTTTTTATTCCATTCAGGCTGACTACACAAGGTCATATTCCAAATCTCAAAGCGCCTTCTTTGATGACGATTTATTCAAATACGGATATATTGGCAAATTTAATACCTACCAGAAAAAAACTTATGAATGGGGTTATGATACCGTCAAAAGACTTACCGGATGGATACACAATGATTGGGCTGATACGCTTATAACATTTAAACAGGCTGATATTAACAGAGAAAAAGGTAATTATACTGCTCAATACTATTCTCAATACCCGCTTTATTCCGGTATGTATAAAACTTCAGATTATTTAGCTGCTAACTATGCTTTATTAAATGGTCAATCTCCTTATTCCGTTTATGGTTTATGGTCAAATACCGGCTCAACTATTGGTAGCTATGGTTACTCAAGCAACGACCAGATAGGTTTTAATGCTAATGGTTCTGCCGATATTAAAGATCACGCTATACAGTTCGGTATTGTTTACGAGCAAAACAGCAGTCGCTCTTATAGCATTGGCGCCTCAAGTCTCTGGGGTTTAATGAGACAAAATATTAACAAACATATACTTGAACGTGACCTTTCTAATCCTTATGCTGTTTATGATCAGTATGGCGTTTTTCAGGATACTATTTGGTATGACAGACGTTTCACCAAAGAAGAACAATCTTATTTTTCTTATAATTTAAGAAAAGCTATGGGATTAAATCCCGAAGGTACTGACTTTATAGATATTGATTCTTATGATATTAATAACCATACTATAAGTTATTATGATAAAGAAGGTAAAATGCATACTGTTCCCATTAATAAACCTTTATCAGTAGATATGTTTAATGCTGATGAATTATTAAACCAGGGTTACTCCATAGTATCATATTATGGTTATGACCATACAGGTAAAAAATTAAAAAATCAACCCAGTTTTGACGACTTCTTCACAAAAAGAGACAAATATGGAAATTACACCAGAGAAATCGGTGCTTTTCAGCCTATTTACATGGCAGGTTATATACAGGATAAATTTGCTTTTGACGATTTGATTTTTAATATCGGTTTGCGTGTGGACAGATTAGACCTTAATCAAAAAGTTTTAAAAGACCCTTATTTATTATTTGAAGCTAAAACAGTAAAAGAAGTTTCTGACTTTACTCATCCTTCAAGTATGGGCAAAGATTATGTCGTTTATATGGACAAAGTAAAAGACCCCGAAGCTGTTATGGGTTACAGAAATGGCGATACCTGGTATAATAAGGACGGAAGCGAAATTTCTGACCCTTCTGCTCTTGAAGGCTTATCAGGTATAGCTCCTTATCTTGTGGACCCTGAACAAACTATCATATCATCTAAAGCTTTTAAAGACTATGAACCTCAGGTTACTTATATGCCACGTATATCTTTCTCCTTCCCTATTTCTGACGAAGCTTTATTTTTTGCCCATTACGATGTGCTTACTAAAAGACCTACAGATGCTACTCAATTAGATCCATTAGCTTATTATTATATTACTAATGCCGGTACAAATTTAATTTCAAACCCAAATCTTAAACCCGAAAAAACTATTGACTATGAATTAGGTTTCCAGCAAATATTATCTAAATCTTCATCCCTCAAACTATCCGCATATTATAGAGAAATGCGTGATATGGTTCAGGCTTTCCGCTTTTATGAAGCATACCCTGTTACTTATCTTTCTTTCAACAATCTTGATTTTGGTACTGTTAAAGGTTTAAGTATTGCTTATGATTTAAGAAGAACAACCAATATCTGGATGAACGCCTCCTACAATATACAGTTTGCTGACGGAACTGGTTCAAGCGCCAGTTCAGGTCTTGGCATTGTTGCTTCAGGACAACCTAACCTCAGGACTACCAACCCTTTATCCTACGACCGCAGGCACGAAATTAAACTGAGTATGGACTACAGATATTTCCAGGGCAAAGAATATAATGGTCCTAAAATATCTTACATTGTAAAAGATAAAGAAGGCAATGACAGAGTTAAAAATATATTATTCCTTGAAAACACAGGTATTAACCTCACTTTCAGAGGTGGTTCAGGTTTACCTTATACTGCCCGCAATATTATTGGTGGCACTATGAGAGGCTCTATTAACGGTGCTAGACTGCCCTGGCAATTCAGTATGGATGCACGTATTGACAGAGATATTATGATTAAATGGAAACCTACTAAAAAAGGAAAAGAAAAAATCAGTTATATGAACGTTTATTTCGTAATTTTCAACGTTCTTAATACTAAAAACGTTATGGGTGTTTATCCTACTACAGGAAACGCTGACGACGACGGTTATCTTTCTGCAGCTCAAAATCAAAATTCTATTCAGGCTTCTACAAATGAAAGGTCCTTCAGGGAACTTTATGCTCTATATATCAATAGCCCTGATAACTATATGCTACCGAGA
>JAGODS010000206.1 GCA_017998135.1 Bacteroidales bacterium | reverse complement strand
GTTTAATATTCACCATAATCATAAGTCCAAAGATAATTATTAAGTGCGTCAAGCATTCTGGCTTCTTTAACTTCCTTAGGCAACCTGTCATATTCTTCTTTTTCCTTTTTAATTTTCAGTTGTTTTTCATGTTCAATACGTTTCAATTCAGCCTTATGTTTTTCTTTAATCCTGTTAATCAGAAAATCTCTTGCAACGGAAGGAAATAACTCAAGCAACAACTCTTCCTTTTCAGTATTAGCAAGTTTAACATTTCCAAATTCATAAAATACAGGATTTTCCTGTTTCTTATAATCTTTGGTATTATAAGCTGTTTCCTTTTTAACGCCAGCAATTTTTTTTCTGAATTCAGGGTCAATAGGTATAGGAGTTTTACCATAAGAACCTTTAACAAGATTGACAAATTGAATAGAATTATTTGTATAAAAAGGCTTACCATTATTTTGGTCAATGAGGCAATTAACAGCCTGCACACCAACAATCTGACTTGTAGGAGTAACAAGAGGCGGGCAACCGGCAGCAACCCTGACAACAGGGACAAGCTCAAGCACCCTTGGCAGAAGATTGTCTAATTTCAACTGTTTTAATTGAGCAAGCATATTAGTGTACATACCACCTGGAATTTCAGCTTTTTTAACATTTTCATCAGGAGCAGGAAAATTAAAATATCGTTCAATTTCAAGTGTAGTATTTAATAATTCTTTTTCTAATTCTTTAGCTGCTCTTTCAGATTTGGATACGGACAAATCTTTACATTGTTTAATAGCTTTATCAAAAAGATTATTTATCTTAACAGGAAGTTTGTCTTTAGAAATATCAAAATCAATAGGAAATTGTTTATAACTATCAAAATCAGCCATTTCTTCCCTTATTTTTTTTAATTCCCGGTTAATCAAAACAACTTTCTCAAGATTAACACCAGTATCCATTTTAAGTTTAGAAGCAAAAATATGAATAAGTTCAAAAGCAGGCGCCGCAGGTCCGCCGGCAAAATTCATAATAGATGTATCAACAATATCAACATTATTAACAATAGCCATAAAAACCGAAGCAAGCCCATAACCGGGTGTACAGTGAGTATGAAAATCAACAGGAACTTTTAGTTCTTTTTTAAGAGCTTTGATGAGTTTGCCTGTCTTAATAGGCGGAATAAGCCCAGCCATATCTTTAACAGTAATCATATCAGCGCCCATTTTCTCAAGTTCTTTAGCAATATTAACAAAATAATCAATTGTAAAAATATTTCTCGGCAATTTATTTAGATGCAATGCGGCTTTAACTCTCTCTTTAGGTGTAAATTTAGGATCAACCGTATAACAAACCGTACAATCGGCTATACCACCATTTTCTTTCACATATTTAATTGAAGATTTAATATTATTGACATCATTAAGAGCGTCAAATATACGCATAATAGATATACCCGACTTTATAGCATTCCTGTTAAATCCTTCAATAACGTCTTCAGGGTATGGATTATATCCAAATAAATTTCTTCCCCTTGATAAAGCTGTAAGTTTGGGATTATCACCAATCACAGTTTTAATCTTTTCAAGTCTTACCCAGGGGTCTTCATTGAGATATCTCATAACAGAGTCAGGAACAGCCCCACCCCATACTTCCATTGCATAAAAACCTATATCTTTATATAAAGGTAAAACCCTGTCAACTTGTTTCTGGTTCATTCTTGTTGCAAATAAAGATTGCTGGCCATCTCTCAATGTAAGATCTCTTATTAATAATTTATTTTTCATATATTTATATAATATTTCCTGTTAAAAAAAGTCATATTTTCGGTTTGTAAAATTATAAATTTTCGGATATATTTAATGTAAAAATAATATTTTTTCTATAATATCAACTATTATTTTCACAAAATATGTAATTTTGTATTTTTTAATTTTCTAATAAAATTAATTAATTAATTAAACTTATAGCAATGAAAACAGGTTTAAAAATATTAGTTTTTGCTTTAATCATAAGTCTAAAGCTAACAAGTCAGGAAAAAATATATATGCCTTATTTTGAAGTCATAAATATGCATAAAGACTATCAAATATCTGCATCCAGGCTTTTAAAGACATACCTTGAAATAGACAACAAAACCGAACTCGTATTGCCAGACAAAGATAGCTCTTATTATAAAGAAACAAAAGAACAGTCTTTGTTAAATGCCAGAAACCTTAATATAAATCATATTTTAATTGGAGAATTAAATCGCGTCGGGGAAACCGTTGTAATATCATTATCTATGTTTAATTCTAAGGGCGAGAAAGAATGGTTCACATTGCAAAAAGCCTCAAGCCCCGAAGATTTAGATCCTGTTATGCAAAAGATTGCGAATAGTTTTATTAACAGAAATTCTTCAAATAATAAAGAAGAGGATATTTTTAATGTTACGGAATACGACTCAAAACAATTGAATAAGAAAACTGCAAATAGTTATTTTGGAATTGAAATCGGCGGAGGACCTACATCTTTTAATATAGACAATAGCAACACTGCAGGCTTCGGTATTTTATATTCAGGTGATATACGTTCCATAATTTTTGACCTTAAAGGAGATCTATTTTTTAGCGAAGTGGATTTATACAATATTAATATACAAGTCAATTATCCTTTTTTCAAGAAAAATTCTTCTCCATATATAGGAGGTGGTCTTGGCTATGGAGGCACTTCTGTTAAAGTTAAAATAAAAAATGTATCTCCTAATTATGATTATACCGAAACATTTCATGGAAGCGGTTTAACCGTCTATGGTGGCGCAGGCTATATTATCAACAGGGCTTCAAATATAAATCTAAGATTTAATGCAAACTTCTTTTTTTCCGCTTATAAAGTAAATGAAGACTATCCCTACGGTGCTCTATTAACTCTTATGCTTTTGTTTTAGATATATGGAAAGAAAAGCCTTTTATTTTCTTCTCTTTATTACCTGCCTGCTCTTATTTCAATGCAGACCAACAAAAATTATTACAGAAAGAAACTTAAATGCTGATATCTATATTAATGGCATTAAAAAAGGAAAAAAGGAAATTAAAATCCACAGATACGGTATTCCTAAAAAAATAAAAATATCAGCAAAATATGACGGTGAAATAATTGGAAATATCACAGAGAAAAGGCGCCTTAATTTAGGTTCATTTATTTTAGGCTATTTTACTTATGGTACAGGATTTATTATATCCTGGAGCTATCCCAAAACTATTATTATTCCAGTTAACCTCCCGCCAGGCTTAGAACTAAGCAGCCCCTGGGATACTCCGTATAAAAGCGTCTGGATGAAACCTGTCAATCATAACAGCAAATTCAAATAATTTTTTAATATTTTTATAAAATCATTTAGAATATGAATAAACATATCCTTTTTTTATTTTTTTTCCTGCTACCAGCCATACATATTAATATATTGAAGGCTCAAAAACAAGAAGCCTGCATTACTAAAACAGACACAATCGGCTATTTGCAGGTAACAGGCGAAGTTGAATATAATAATTCACCTTTGGAAAAGTCTTCCATAACAGTTTACTCTAATAAAAAAGCAATAATTTCAATAAAAAGTGATAAAGACGGTAAATTTTGCTTTAACCTGGAATTTGAGAAAAATTTCCTTATTGAAGTAACTAAAGAAAATATGGTGAAAAAGAAATTCATTTTTAACACTTATTTGCCCGCCAATGCTGAAAAAAAAGCAATTTACAGATTTAGCTTTTTTAAAATAGTCTTATTTCCTGCTTACAAAAAAATTAATATGAAAATTCTTAAAAAACCTGTTGCTATTATCAATTATGCAAAAAAATATGAGGACTTTTTTTATGACTATAACTATGCAAAGCCTATTAACGATAAAATATCAAAATTACAAAAAGAAATTGAAGAACTACCTAAAAGATACATTAAAATTATTAATAGCGCTGACAAATATTTCTGCTTAAAAAAATATAGAAAAGCTCGTAAATATTATAAAAATGCTTTAGAAATTTTACCTGAATTATACCCTGCTGAAAAAATTAAAGAAATTAATAAATTGCTAAAAAATCCTAAATTTTTTTAAAGAACTTTTTATCAAATAATTTTATAATCCTCCATTAGGCGAAGCATCCACGCTTCATTCTGTTTAACTCTATGTAAAAATTAATAAATCCCAGACTTTATGGATGCATACTAATTACAATAAAACAATCAAAAAGAATGATATATATCAATAAATGATATATTAATAAAAAAAACAATAATTTTGGAGTTCATATTTTTTAATCATTTTATATGGAAACACAAGAAAAAAACAAATTTATAAAGCTCATTATCATAATAATAGCTACGTTTATATCTATACTTATAATCATAGCAGGTATGCTTTATTATAATTATGAATATAATAAAATTAAAACAGAAAAATATGAACAGTTGAGGACAATTTCCCAACTAAAGATAAGCCAGTTATCTTTATGGAATGATAGAAATATAGCTGTGGCAACAGTTAATTCCAAATCGCCATTTTTATTTAATGAAATTGAAAACTGGCTTTTAAGCCAAAAAGATGTTGAAAGCAAAAACAAAATTATAGAGCGACTGAAACTATCTGCTACTTATCATCACTATGAAAATATAATAATATCTTCACCAAATGGTATTCCTTTATTATCAATAAAACAGAATTTTAATGCATTTGATTCTATACCTAAAACTGCCATAAAAGAAGCAGCGAAAACCCAGGATATTAAATTCACGTATTTTTACGAGAGTACTTTAGATAGTAATGCGATATATTATGATGTAATGTCACCGCTTGTCAATAGTCAAGACGAAACCATAGCCGTTTTAGTTTTCAGAATAGACCCTAA
>JAGODS010000008.1 GCA_017998135.1 Bacteroidales bacterium | reverse complement strand
AGTTAAAGATTTAGTTATTTGAATAAATCCGGAACCTGTTAGCATACTTTCTTCATCATAAAGACCGGGACCTATCATAATAATATCGCCGGCAGCAGCCGCATTAATCGCAGCCTGAATAGTAGTGAAATCTCCTGAGCCGTCCTGTTTGACGTTCCAGGTTGTTTGAGCCGTAGTACTTAGAAAGAACACGGCAATCAAAACTGTTAAACAAACTTTAAAATTTTTAGTCATAGTAATTTAATTTAAGTTAAAAAATAGATTATTAATTATTAATTTGTTAATTAAATAAATAAAATTTTGTCTCACAAAACCTCATCTATTTATAAAATTACATAAAATCTGAGTGCAAAAATATATCTTTATTTTTAAATAGCAATACGTAGTTTTACTTATTTTACCTTTTTTTATAGTGTTATCAAAATATATTTATATCCAAATTATTGTTTTTCAACTAACTGCAAATAAATAAAAAAAACTAATTATTTTCTTGATATATATCAAGAAAATTTATATATCCTTTTACTATCAACAGTTATAGAACTATATTTATTTAAATACTGAAAAAAAAAAACATTTTTTTGTCCCCGTATTAATATTTTTTATATTTTTGCACCGTCTCACAATTCTTCATACTATCTAATAAGATTTAATAAAATAGAATTTATTAATTTAAAATTTTATAGTATGAAAAAAGGTATTTTTTTATTTTTTGCAATCTTAGCTATTGCGACTTTAAACATTTATGCTCAGAACCAAACAATTAAACTTGTTGGGAAATCTACATCAGGTAATCTTACCGATGAAACAGTTGTAATCTTTAACCCTGCCGCTACTGCAGGCTTGGACCAGGACCTTGACGTTATTAAGAAAATGTCAGGCTCTGATGAACTTCCTATGATTTACACGCTCACCATTAATGGCGACTCACTTGCTATTAATAGCTTACCTGCTTTAGACGCTAATGACCTTATAGTTAAACTAAATTATGACGTTAAAAAAGCCGGTACATATAATATAAGGGCTATTTTAGGAGATTTTGTTGCTCCTGCTACTCAGGTTTATCTAATTGATGCTAAAACCAATACTACACAGAACCTTAAAGTTACTAATTCTTACAATTTCCAGATTAATCCAGGAGAAGGCGCAGGCAGATTTACTTTGCTCTTCACTTCTAAAATTGCTTTGGAATATTACACAACTGACATTATGCCCTGGTCAGCAGTTGTTAATTTTCCTGCATTTCCTGGTGCTGATGGATATACTATAAGGTATGCTCCTGTTGGAACTAATAACTGGAAATACAGAAAAACTACAACTAACTCGTTTAAATTAGAATGGTTAACTTCTAATACTAATTACTACTGGCAAGTAGTTGTTTTTGTAGGTGGAAACGCTATTAACAGCCCTGATAACTCTGGTGAATTATATTCAAATCAATATTTCTTTAAAACCGACCCGAGCTTAGTTATGAATTTACACGTATCTAATATAACCAAAAGCGCTGCTACCATTATATGGGATGGCATTCCTTCCGCTGCAAACTATAAAGTTAGATTTGAACCTAAAGGTACTACTACTTACAGATGGAAAAAAACAACTTCTACATCTACAAGAGTAAGACAATTAACTCCGGGTACTACTTATACAGTTCAGGTTAAAGCTAATTTCGGTTCAAACAGAAAACCTTATTGCCAGGCTGTTGAATTTACTACTTTAGCTCCTAAAATGATGAATAGTAATGTTGATTTCAGCATTACTCCAAATCCTGCTACTAACTTCATTAATGTTAATATCAGCGATTCTCAGAGCTATAACGCCTATATTACAGACCTCGCAGGCAGAACTGTTTTTTCAGGTATTATTAACGGAAATCAGGATATTGACATCAGCAACCTTAATAAAGGTATGTATATGTTAAATATCAATAACAAAACAGTTAAATTTATCGTTGAATAATAAATTTAATTCTTATTTATATAAAAGCCCGCATTCTGCGGGCTTTTTTTTTATCTGCAAATTAATATTACTTTTACAAACCAAATATTTAACAAAATGGCAACAAAAAGAATAAAAAATAAAAGCAATCAAAACCTTAATAATAAATTAATTGACAAAATAAAAAATCTGTTCCTGGATAATTTCAATTCTGCCTATAATTACAAACAGATTGCCAAAAGAATAGATTTTGATAAAGAAAATAACAGGTCTTTAATAAAAGATATTTTATCAGTACTTGTTAAACAGAAATATATTGAAGAAATAAGAACCGGGAAATATCAACTTCATCCCTCTCAAATACAAAAGTTGAAAGAAGAAAACATTGAAAAAGAAAAGATTTCCTCATATATTATAGGTAGAGTTGATATGAAACGCACAGGTAAAGCATATATAATAAGAGAAGATAAGGGAGAAGATATATTAATTGCAGCTAATAATACAAATCGGGCTTTTGATGGCGACGAGGTAAAAGTATTACTCTTTCCACGCAGAAGACATAAAAAACCTGAAGGACAAATTATTGATATCATAAAACGCTCTAAAACACAATTTGTAGGGATATTAATGGTATCTAAAAATTATGCTTTTCTTTCACCTGATAATACCTCAATACCTGTTGATTTTTATATCCCGCTTGAGCAGCTTAACGGTGCTAAAAATGGTGATAAAGCAGTAGCTGAAATGACTGAATGGCCTGAAAAAGCTAAAAACCCTTTTGGTAAAATAATTTATGTTCTTGGAAAACCGGGAGATAATAATGTAGAAATGCAATCAATACTTGCAGAGTTTGATTTTCCTCTTAAATTTCCTGATAAGGTTGAATTGGCAGCTAAACAAATTAATAAAAAAATAAATAGTAATGAAATTAAATTAAGAAAAGATTGCAGGAACTTAACAACCTTTACTATTGATCCTGCTGACGCAAAAGACTTCGATGACGCATTATCTCTTAAAATATTAGATAAAGGAAAATATGAAGTAGGTGTTCATATTGCAGATGTTTCATATTATGTACAAAAAGAAAGCGAATTAGATAAAGAAGCATATAAAAGAGCTACTTCAGTCTATCTCGTGGACAGGGTTATACCTATGCTACCTGAGAAACTGTCTAATGACGTATGTTCTCTTAAACCTGACGAAGACAGACTTTGTTTTTCAGCTATTTTTATTATGAATGATAAAGCCGAAATTTCGGAGCAATGGTTCGGGAAAACGGTTATTCACAGTAAAAGACGATTTAACTATGACGAAGTACAGGAAATCATTGAAACTAAAAAGGGTGATTATAATAAAGAAATCAATATTCTTAATAAACTCGCTGTTAAGCTCCGGCAACAAAGATACAGCAAAGGCTCTATTAACTTCTTTACTGAAGAAGTCAAATTCAAATTAGATGATAAGGGCAGACCTTTAGATGTCTATATTAAAGAACAAAAGGACTCGCATAAACTTGTAGAAGATTTTATGCTGCTTGCTAACAGAAAAGTAGCTGAATTATTCGGAATAAAAAAAACTAATGAGCAGAGTAAACCCTTTGTTTATAGGATACACGATAAACCATCTGAAGAGAAATTACAGGATTTTAAAAACTTTGTTAAGAACTTAGGATATAATATAAATATAGAATCGCCTAAAGCAATAGCCGATTCCTTCAACAAACTCTTTGAAGAAGTTATTGATAAACCTGAAGAAAATATAATAACTCAACTCGCAATCAGGACGATGGCTAAAGCCATTTATTCTACTGATAATATTGGTCATTACGGTCTGGCTTTTGATTACTACACACATTTCACCTCTCCCATTCGGCGTTATCCCGATTTGCTCGTTCATAGACTACTTACAGATAAATTAACCAAAACCAACAAAAACACTTCTAAAAGCGAACTGGAAAAGCAATGCATACACTCTTCGGAAATGGAGCGTAAAGCTGTTGATGCCGAAAGAGCTTCAGTCAAATATAAACAAGTAGAATTTATGAAGGATAAGGTTGGGCAGATTTTTGAAGGTGTAATCTCAGGCATTAGCAAATGGGGATTATACGTAATTATTAACGAAAGCAAATGCGAAGGAATGGTTAGCCTTAAAGATATGAATGATGACGTTTATTATTTAGATGATAAGAATTTTAAAGTAATTGGTTATAACAGAAAAAAACAATACAGACTCGGAGATGATGTTAAAATTAAAGTGGTTCTGGCTGACCTGGCAAAAAAACATCTTAATTTTATCTTCTGGGATGATACAACAAAATAATCCTGATATTAGCTATAAAATTTCGGGGTGGGCTGTAAAAAATGCAGGTTTTATAAAATATTTTTCCCATTTTTTATAAATGTGTGTAATTTATTACATTACAATTATAAAGATTGTAATGTAACGGTTATCCCTTTAGGAATTTGATATTTGTAGAAATTGGTATTGGATATTGGGTATTGGGTAATGGGTATTGGGTAATGGGTATTGGGTATAATACTTTGTGGTTTTTACCTTTATTTATTTTATAAACTAACCCACTATGTTCCATAAAAAAAAATTAAATTTAATAAACTATTACAGTATATTCATCCTGCCAAATAAGTTTTTTTTGTATTTAAGTCCTACCTGAATTAATTTATTTTTCCCTTCTACCATCAGGTCTGGATACCTGATATAGCATATTTTATCTAATCTTACTATGAAAGATTTATGAATACGCACAAAATCGGACTGTGGTAGTCTTTCTTCAATATGTTTCATAGAAACATTGGTAATTAATACATCAGTTGCTGTATTTATCGCAATATTATCTTTCTGGGCTTCTATATAATATATATCGCTCAGAGAAACCTTATAATAACAACGGTCAGCCCTTATAAATATAAAATCTGTTTTTATTTCTTTATCATTTTCCATATATTATTGTATAATCTTTTCTCTTATTTTAAAATTTTATTGAATACTTTTAAGAATAATTTCACAAGCATCTAATATTTGCTTTTCAGAAATAATCAATGGTGGTGATATTCTCAGACAATCCTCAGCAAAGACAAAAGAATCAGTTATTAATTTATTTTTAAAACAATTAGCTATAACCTTATTACAAATTTCAGGACTTTCAAACCTGAGAGCCATCATAAGTCCTTTGCCTCTTATTTCTTTAATTTTTTTATGTTTTAGATTTTTCTTAAATAAAATATGTTTACCCGGAGCAGTTAAAAAGACTTTTGATTTATTAAGCAGTTTAAGAGCTGCCATACCTGCAGCACAACTTACAGGATGTCCGCCAAAAGTGGTAATATGCCCCAATACCGGCTCTCTGCTTAGAGAATGCATAATCTCTTCTGATGCTATAAAAGCACCTAAGGGCATTCCTCCTCCTAAAGCTTTAGCAAGAACCAATATATCAGGAATAATATCATAATATTCAAAAGCAAAAAGTTTACCTGTCCTGCCAAAAGCTGTCTGAACTTCATCAATAACAAGCAAAGTACCTGTATCGTTACATCTTTTTCTGAGTTTTTGCAAATACCCTTTTTCTGCAACTACAACCCCTGCTTCGCCTTGAACACATTCAACAACTACACAGGCTGTTTTATCAGTTATATGCTCCAAATCTTCCTCTTTATTAAACCGTATATGTCTTACATCAGGGAGCAGAGGTCTGAAAGCTCTTTTAAATTCAAAACTACCGGTTATACTTAAAGCACCGTGAGTACCTCCATAATAAGAATCTATAAAGGACAGTATTTCACTTCTACCTGTATATCTTTTTGCCAGCTTTAAAGCTCCTTCTATAGCTTCAGCGCCGGAATTAACAAAATAAACCGAATTAAGCGTTGCAGGCAGATAGCCTGCAAGCAAAGCAGCATAATCTTTTTGAGGTTTCTCAACAAATTCTCCATAAGCCATCACATGAAGATATTTATCAAGTTGTTCTTTTATAGCATTGATAACAGCGGTACGTCTATGTCCCATATTGTTTACACTAATTCCGGATATCAAATCTATATATTTATTTCCTTTCTTATCATAGAAATAAATTCCTTCTGCTTTTTCTACTTCAAAAGCTAATGGATTATCAGAGGTTTGGGCAAGATGACTAAAATTTTTATTTTTCTTCATTATCAAACATTTTGCAATTTAATTAAGTTTACAAAATTACAAATAAATAAATATTACTGTATATAAGTCATCAATCTTTTTTATTTTCAAATTAAAAAACCAATTACAATATATATATTTGCAAATCAAAACTGAAATATGCACATATTATACATAGCCCGCTGGTATCCTCATAAATACGACCCTATGTTAGGTTTGTTTGTTAAAAGGCATGCCGAAGCGTCAGCACTTTATTGCAGTATCAGTGTTATCTATGTTCAACAGGACGATTCTAATGATATAGACTTAATTAATTATGATTTGCAGATTGAAAACGGGCTGACTGTTTTAAGGGTTTATTATAAGAAAACCTCTATATTTATTGAACCTTTTAATAAACTGATTAATTTTTATCGCTATCTTTTATGCAATTTTAAAGCATATAATATTTTGACTAAAAAGATTGGAAAACCTGATCTTATTCACGTCCATATTCTTACACGTGCTGCTTTGCCGGCTCTGTTTCTTAAAATTTTTTATAAAATACCTTATATTATAACTGAACATTGGTCGCGTTATTTGCCTTATGTTAATACTTATAAAGGCTGGTTAAGAAAAATAATGACAAGACTGATTGTCAGAAAAGCTTCAGCAGTTACTACTGTTACTGAAAACTTAAAATTAGCTATGCTTAGTTGCGGGTTATATAATAACAACTATATTGTTATTCCTAACTCTGTTGATACAGAACTGTTTAAACCGGATTATTCATATCAGACAGATAATTTGAACAAAAATAAAATAATTATTGGTAATATTTCCTGTTTTGAGGACAAATCTAAAAATATTAGCGGAATATTAAACGTAATAAAAAAACTAACTGAAAAAAGACAAGATTTCGAACTGCATCTTATAGGAGAGGGTCAGGATTTGAAAAAACTGGAACTTATTGCTCAGCAAAGCAAATTGCTGAATAAATATGTCTTTTTCAAAGGTCTTTTAGAGGGTGAAGCTTTAGTTGAAGAAATACAAAATTTTGATTTTCTCTTGATGTTCAGCAATTATGAGAATATGCCGGTAGTTATTAATGAATGCCTTGCCTGCGCTGTCCCTGTTTTAAGCTCTGATGTTGGAGGTATATCTGAAATAATTTCCACTGATAAAGGATTATTGGTTAAACCCGGTGATGAAGAAGCCTTGTTGAATGCTTTGATATACATAATGAATAATTTAAATTTATTCGATAAATCCAAGCTCAGAGAATATGCTGTTTCCAATTTCAGCAAAATAAATATTGGGAAAACTTTATCAGAACTATATAAAAAAACAAAACTTTTTTAATTCTTCTTAATTCAAAAATATATAATTTTGAGCGTTTTTTATTTTTTTATTTTTTGAAGAGTTTTCTAATTATACAAACGGCTTTTATAGGCGATGTTATTCTTGCTACACCTGTTGCAGAAAAACTACGTCTGTTTTTCCCATCAGCAAGAATTGATTTTCTTGTCCGCAAGGGAAACGAAAATTTGCTTGCAAATAATCCCTTCGTTGACAATATCATAATCTGGAATAAAAAAACTAATAAATACAAAAATCTCTTTAAAAGTATTGGTTTAATAAGAAAAACCAAATATGATTATGTTATAAATATCCAACGTTTTTTAGCTACAGGGTTAATCACTGCCTTATCGGGAGCAAAATATAAAACAGGTTTTTCCAACAATCCCTTTTCATTTTTATATACAAAAAAAATCAAACACCTTATAAAAACAGGAGTTCACGAAACTCAAAGAAACCTTAGCCTGATTGAATATTTAACTGATAAAAGTTTTATTAAACCACAACTATATCCATCAAAAGAAGATAACTCACTTATATCCGTTTATAAAAAAAATAAATATATTTGCATTGCACCTGCTTCGGTTTGGTTTACCAAGCAATATCCACAGAATAAATGGATTGAACTGATTGATTTATTAAAGGAGAAATATACAATTTACCTGCTGGGCGGAAAGGAGGATGTTTTATTTTGCGAAACTATAGCTAAGCGTTTTTGTACTTATAATACAAAAAATCTGGCAGGCAGCCTGAGCTTGCTTCAGACTTCATCTCTTATGAAAGACGCAGTTATGAACTTTGTCAATGATTCTGCTCCTTTGCACATAGCTTCGGCTGTGAATGCTCCTGTAACTGCTATTTTCTGCTCTACTGTGCCTGCATTCGGATTTGGACCTCTGTCTGATATAAGCTTTGTGGCAGAAACTTTAGAAAAACTTAAATGCAGACCTTGTGGTTTGCACGGTTATAAAAAATGCCCGGAAAAACATTTTAATTGTGCCTTTTCTATTAAAACTGAAACTCTGATTAATAATTTGCCTGTTTAAATATTAAAATAAAAAAATTAAATACACTATGGAAGAAGATATTAAAAAGTGTTACGATGTGCTAATCAAAGGGGGAGTTATACTTTATCCAACTGATACTGTATGGGGTATAGGTTGTGATGCTACTAATTTTTCGGCAATTGAAAAAGTATTTAAAATAAAACAACGAAAGGAAACAAAAAGTTTAATTATACTGCTCGATAATATTGATAAACTTAAAGATTATGTTGAAGAAATACCAGCTATTACTTACGATTTTATTAAACAGTATAAAAACCCTTTGACTATAATATATCCAAAAGCTAAAAATCTCGCTGAAAATGTTTTTGCCAAAGATGGGAGTATAGGAATAAGAATAGCTAATGATGATTTTTGTAAAAAATTAATATCACAATTTGGCAAACCTATAGTTTCCACTTCAGCCAATTTGTCTCAACAGGCAACTCCTTTCAGCTTCGCCAAAATTGCTGAAGAGATTAAAACTGCTGTTGATTATATTGTAAAATATCATCAAAATTTTATCAGCAGTTTTAAACCTTCTACAATTATTAAAATCGGAGAAAATGGTAATTATCATATTATTCGTCCCTAATGTTAAAGTGTGCAACCTTACTCAGAATATTTAAACCGCTAAATTGCAAAAACTCATATATATATAAAGAGACTTTATGGATATATACTTTTTAATAATAAATCTCTAAAGTCAAAAACTAATGAAATTAAAACTTAAAAATATTGTTTTTAAAATTATTTCTGATATAGCTGCAGTAAATGACGAACAGGTCTTTGTAATAGGTGGCTTCGTTAGGGATATGATTATGGAACGACCTTCTTCAGATATTGATATTGTTATTGAAGGAAGCGGTATAGAATTAGCTGAAAAAACTGCCAAAAAACTCGGTATTAAAAAAATTACTACTTACAAAAATTTTGGTACAGCAATGTTTATTTACAATAATATTAAATTTGAATTTGTTGGAGCACGAAAAGAATCGTATAGAGCTGATTCAAGAAATCCTATTATTGAAAACGGAAACATCCTTGACGATATTTCAAGACGGGACTTCACAATTAACTCTATTGCTGCCAGTCTCCGAAAAGACTACTTCGGCGAAATTCTTGACCTTTATAAAGGTATAGATGATATTAATAATAAAATAATAAAAACACCCTTAGAGCCTGACATTACCTTTTCAGACGATCCTCTCAGAATGATCAGAGCTATTCGTTTTGCCACTCAACTTGACTTCAGAATTGAAGAATCTGCTTTTAAATCAATAAAAAAAAATAAACATCGGATTAAAATACTAAAACAAGAAAGAATTACCGAAGAACTTAATAAATTAATGCTCGCTAATAAACCTTCAAAAGGGTTTAAACTCCTTAAAGAAACAGGCATCTTAGATTTAATTATACCCAGGTTAAGTAAACTTAGTGGGACTGAAATTATTGGTGAATACGGGCATAAAGATGTATTTTTCCATAGTTTACAAGTACTGGATAATCTCTCTCTAAAAAGCAATAATCTATGGCTGCGCTGGGCTGCTTTACTTCACGATATTGGTAAACCTGAAGTTAAAAAATTTGATTCTAAAATTGGTTGGACTTTTCATAATCATGACTATGTTGGCTCACAATTGATAAAAAAAATATTTACTGAGTTAAAATTACCTCTTAATGAAAATATGGAATATGTAAAAAAACTTGTTTCTTTACATTTAAGACCAATAGCTTTAGTCGATGAAGAGGTAAGCGATTCAGCTATAAGACGTTTATTATTTGATGCAGGTGATACTATAGATGATTTGATGACCCTTTGCGAAGCAGATATTACTTCAAAAAACGATTATAAAGTTATGCTTTTTTTGGCTAATTTTGCCAAAGTTAGAACAAAACTTAAGGAAGTTGAAGAAAAGGATAAACTTCGTAACTGGCAACCGCCTATTACAGGCGAAATTATTATGGAAACCTTCGGATTGCAACCCTCTGTTGAGGTCGGAATTATTAAAGATGCTATACGGGAAGCTATACTTAATTGTGAAATAAATAATAATTATGATGAGGCTTTTAAATTTATGATTAATTTTGCAAAAAAATTAAACTTAAAAAAAACGAATAAAAATCTATAAGGATTTAATATTTATTTATACTTTTACAACAAATTTTATTAATAATTTTTAAAAAAAAATTACGATAACTTTATGAATATCATTTACAAATTTAAAGTTTATACTGACGAACAGGATGATTTTTTACGAGAGATAGAGATAGAAGCAAGTCAGACTTTTGAAGATTTGCATTACGCTGTTTTAAAAGCCGCGGGACTTGAAAGCGATGAGCTTGCTTCATTCTATATCTGCGATAATATGTGGGAAAAAGGAAAAGAGATTACTTTACTTGATATGTCAGAAGAAGAAAATCAATTAGATATTATGAGTGCTTCTAAACTCAAAGATTTTATTGAAAATCCTGACCAAAAAATTCTATATGAATATAATTTTCTTAATCCCTGGACTTTCTTCCTTGAACTGGTTAAAGTTAAACCTCCTCAACCCAAAACAGAATATCCTGTCTGTGTTAAGAAAAAAGGGAACCTTACAATAAAAAAAAGAAAAAAGAACAATACAGATTTAAATATTGAAGATTTTGACTTTGATAAAGACCTTGAATCTTTTGAAGAAAACGATATCAATGATGATTATTTTGATGGTTCTGAAAGCGAAGAAGGTTTTGAATTTGATGAAGGATTAGATTATGAAAAATAAGATCCTATTTCTTTAATTGTTTTACCTATAAATTAATTTTTATTGCAGGATAAAATTTTAATTGTTATCTGCGGTTCCACTGCTACAGGAAAAACAGATTTATCTATATATTTAGCAAATTATTATAATACTGAAATAGTATCAGCAGATTCAAGACAGTTTTATAAAGAGTTAAAAATAGGAGTAGCCGCTCCAAATGAACAACAGCTTAAATCAGCCAAACATCATCTTATAGGACACATATCTGTTTGCGATTATTACAATGTTTCAAGATATGAAACAGAAGCTCTAACCTGTATAAATAATATTCTTTCTAAAAATAATATAGCACTGCTTGTTGGTGGCTCTGGTCTATATATTAAGACCCTTTGTGACGGAATTGATGAACTGCCAGACCCAGACCAACAACTAAGAGATGAACTACATATTGAATTTATTGATAAAGGAATTGAATATTTACAAAACAAGCTGCGAACTCTTGACCCTGAATACTTCGCATTTGTTGATAAGTCAAACTATGTTAGATTAATAAGGGCTATTGAAGTTTGCATCCTTACAGGGAAAAAATATTCAGAATTACGAAAAGCTAAACCTAAAAAAAGAAATTTTAATATTCTCAAAATAGGTGTTAATCTTGATTTAAACAATTTATATATTTCTATAAATAAAAGAGTTGATAAAATGATGTCTGACGGTTTGCTTGACGAAGCCAAAGCCCTCATCCCCTTTCGTAATTACAATGCACTTAATACTTTTGGCTATAAAGAACTTTTTGAATATTTTGATAATAAAATAACTCTGGATGAAGCCATTGAAAAAATTAAAAATAATACCAGGCATTACGCTAAAAGACAAAGAACATGGTTTAATAAAGATAAACAGATAAAATGGTTTAATCCTGAAAATAAAATAGAAATAATTAATTATATAAATTCGCAAATCAATTTCAATAAAGATAAGGACATAAATTCTTAATAAAAACAATATCATTAAAACTTTAACTTTGACAACATCCCATTAATCACTTAGCGTCTGCTTTAGTTAACGGACCAAAACTTTCAAGGGCTTTAGTCCAATCACTAAAAATAAAAATCATTTAAGCATATAGATTTTCAAATTAGCACATTCTCATATAAACATTCAACTATGCAACATCCTGTTTATGATCCTAAGAAGTATTATTTTACGGATACTTCTTTTAAGCTTCTGATGAGCAAACGTATCAGTACCGTACTAATTATCGGCAGTAAATACGATACCTTCATCATAGAGCAGGACGGACGTATTGACGAACAAATATTTAATGAATATGTTGCTCTTAACCTAAGGTATCCACCAGAATTTATTTGGGCTTATTCCAATGAACAAGCTAACGAACTGCTTTCATCTCAAAAAATAGACCTTATTATTATTATGCTTAGCATTGGCGAAATGGACCCCTTTGAATTATCAAAAACTTTCAAACACAAATATCCATGGGTACCTATTGTAATATTAACACCTTTTTCTCGGGAAGTATCAACAAAGCTGAATACGGACGTAGCCGGCAATTTTGATTATTTCTTTTGCTGGCTTGGAGACGCAGACATTTTACTTGCTATAATTAAACTGCTTGAAGATAAAATGAATGTTGATTATGATGCTAATGAAGTTGGCATCCAAACCATAATTCTTGTTGAAGATTCTATCCGTTTTTATTCAAGTTATCTCCCCAAAATATATAAACTTATCCTCAATCAATCGCGGCAATTTATGCTCGAAGGACTTAATGAGCATCAAAAAATGCTTAGAATGAGGGGCAGACCTAAAATACTTCTTGCAACAAATTATGAGGAAGCCATTTCTCTTTATGAAAAATACAAAAATAACCTTTTAGGTATTATATCGGATATAAACTATAAACGTAATGGAAAATTAGACCCTGAAGCAGGTATCAAATTATGCAAGAAAGTCAGAAGCGATAATGAATTTCTACCTTTTATTCTGCAATCTTCGGATATTGAATTTGAAGAAGTTGCAAAAGAACTTAATGTCGGCTTTATTAGTAAAAACTCCAAATCATTATCTCTGGAACTAAGAGATTATATCTTTGAACATTTCTCCTTTGGAGATTTTATTGTAAGAAATCCGAAAAATCACAATGAATTAATGAGATTATCCGATTTACAAACCTTACAGCAAAGAATATTTGATATACCTGATGAGAGCTTTAAATATCACGTAAAAAGCAACCATTTTTCCCAATGGCTATACGCAAGGGCTTTATTCCCCATAGCAGATTTATTTAAAAATCTTAGACCTGAAGACTTTGATAATGATATTGACGAAATAAGAAGATATATATTTGATGCAATTGCCAACTTCAGATATTCTAAAGGCAGGGGCATTATAGCCGAATTTCAAAAAGAGCGTTTTGATAAATATATGATTTTTTCACGTATCGGAAATGGTTCAATAGGCGGAAAAGCAAGAGGAATAGCTTTTATTGATTCTATGTTAAAACGTAACAGATTGCTTGATAAATGGGAAGATGTTTTTGTTACTATTCCGAGAACTGTTGTGCTTACTACAGATGTTTTTGACGAATTTATGGAAGAAAACGACCTTTATAATATAGGTTTATCTGACCTACCAAATAATGTAATACTTGATCATTTTGTAAATGCACGTCTGCCAATAAGAGTACACGAAGATTTAGCGGCATTAATTTCTGTTCTAAGAAATCCAATAGCCATTCGCTCTTCAAGTTTACTTGAAGACTCGCATTACCAGCCTTTTGCCGGAATCTACTCTACTTATATGATACCTAATCTCAGTAATGACTGCGTATTGGCTATTGACCAATTATGTATGGCTATTAAATGTGTTTATGCATCTACATACTTTACTTCAAGCAAAGCATATATGGCAGCTACCTCAAATATTATTGACGAAGAAAAAATGGGTATTATTATACAGGAAGTATGCGGACAAAGATATGAAAACATATTTTACCCGTCTATTTCAGGGGTTGCAAGGTCTGTTAATTTCTATCCTGTTCCTCCACAGAAAACAAATGACGGTATAGCAAGCATAGCTTTTGGATTAGGAAAATATGTAGTTGACGGCGGACTTGTATTAAATTTCTCTCCTAAATATCCACAGAATATTTTACAATTATCAAACCCTGATATAGCGCTTAAAGATACTCAGAAAGAATTTTACGCCCTTGACCTTAATCCCGCTGCTTTCAAACCTTCAATTATTGATAGTATTAACCTTAAAAAATTAAAAATTTCTGATGCTGAAAAAGATAATTCCTTAATTAATTTAACATCAACTTACGATTTTGCAAATAATACATTAACCCAGTCGCCTGATGTTAAAGGGAAAAAAATATTAACTTTTGCTAATATACTCAAATATGGTGTCTTTCCTCTTGCCGATATTCTTAACACTATTCTTAAAATAGCAGAAAAAGAAATCAATAAACCTGTTGAAATAGAATTTGCTGTTAATCTGGATGTACCGAAAGGAAATCCTAAGTTATTTAATTTATTACAAATACGCCCAATTGTTGATAATAAAGAAGCGATAAATATAAATATTGACAGCATTCCATTAGAAAAAGCTATTATTCAGTCTGATATGGCATTAGGAAATGGAATTACAGATAAAGTGGCTGATATAATCTACATCAAACCCGAAAACTTTAACCCTGCTATTAACCAGGAACTCGCAAATAAAATAAGTAATATAAATGAGGATTTTATTAAACAGAAAAAGAACTATATAATTATAGGTCCGGGAAGATGGGGCTCTTCCGACCCCTGGTTAGGCATTCCCGTTAAATGGGCTCAGATATCTGCTGCAAGACTCATTGTTGAATCAGGACTGGAAAACTATAGGATAGATCCGAGTCAGGGCACTCATTTTTTCCATAACATAACTACTTTCAGGGTAGGATACTTCACTATAAATCCATATATAAACGACGGCTTTTACGATTTAGCTTTTCTTAACAGCTTTCCCGCCACTTATGAGGACGACCACATAAGACACATCGCCTTCTGCAAGGCTTTAAGAATAATAATTGACGGCAGAAAAAGCAAAGGAATAGTATTAAAAAATTTATAAAGTTACATTATATACTATACACGGTTTTAAATTTATATATTCACAATCTATTGATTATAAATGTTTCACATTTTGTAAATGTGAAACATTTAAACTATTAATAGTATAACAGCAATTTGTTTGGGTCAGTATTAATTTTTGGGGAGTAATCGCATCTAAGCAAATAATTTTTCAAGTCTAAAAAGAAAAAATCTAACATCAGTAACTCCTCTTAAATTAGCTCTAAATCCTTTTATTTTTGAGTTGAATGATTCTGCATTAGCGTTTATACTTCTATTGTCAAAGAAGTTTAGTATATTATCCAAGTGATATTCAATAGAATGAACAACAGTATTATATAGAGTCTAAAAAGTAACGTTACATATTCTAGTAATTTCAAAATTAGGTTTTATAAAAAATGAAAACATTTGCCAGAATTTCTTTATCTTTTCCTTAAGGGATTCAATAGCTCTATTATGTGTAATCTTTTTTCTCATATACCACCAAACTCTTTCCATAGGGTTTAGGTCAGGAGAATAAGGCGGCAAGAATATCAGTTCGAGTTTATCTTTATTATTTTCTAAAAACGGTTTAAGCATATTAACATGATGGTACCTAACATTATCAAGAACTAGCCATATCTTTTTTCCTTTCCATTCATGAATAATTTTTTGTAGAAATGATTTAAATGTTCTAGCGTTTCCCTTATCAGCTCTCTTGGCTACTATCTTGCCTGAGAAAGTATCAACACAACCAAACAATGTTTGTCTTTCCCTTTTATTCTGTTTTGCTTCTATACTTGGTTGTTTCCCTTTTATATTCCAAGAATAAAAAACAGTTGCAGTATTTGATAAACTGCATTCATCTTCAAACGCTATTATTGTGTTTTTATCTTTTTGCTGGAGTTTTTTTTATAGTATCCCGGAATTCTTTCCTCTTAATTTCATCTGCTTCAGGATAAAATCCTCTGCCTTTCTGATAACTTAATCCCATCTTCTCTTTCATCAATACATAAATATTTGCTTTCTTGTATTTTACTTTATAGTGTTTTGATATATAATCTATAATCATTGGACCAGTCCATGTTGCAGAATTATACCCAAAGTTTTCTGGTATTTTATTTAACAGTACATCTTTTATTGCTTCAATATCAGACTGATTTAATTGAGGAGGTCTGCCTGATCTTGGTTTTACTTTTAAACCCTCTATTCCTTCCTGGTTAAGCCTCTTTACCCATTCACAATATCGAGAATGAGACTTATAGTAAAATTTTTGTAATTGTCTTGACGACATTCCCCTTGATACTTGAATGCAAGCCATCAATCTAATGCCTAATTCATAATCAGGGTTACTGTGAAGAATTGATTCTAATTCTTCAGTTGTGTAGTTGTTTATTTTAATTTTTTGCATAAATTTAAATTTTTGCAAAAATAATAAAATTACTGTATTGTTATTTATTAGACTTTATATAATAACGCCGCTGTTGAATCATGATAAAAAGCTGAAATTCCAAGTATTTTTTTCATCTACAATTTTATTAAAAGCTAATGACAATATTTTAACCTGTTCAATTTTAGTGAAAGTAGTAACATAAACTTTTACTAAACCCGGTGTAAATCAATAATTCTAGGGTTAAAAATTTTTACTGCCAAGTAAAGCCTAAAGAAACTTAATTTATAGACGATACCTTAAAAAAATATTATTATACATATCTTTTTTTTCTGGATATTTATTTGCCCATTGATTGATTATTTTATTATATATACCTATATTATAAATTTTATTACCAATAAAAAAATCATATTTTAATTTTGAAAAATTTTGTTTAAATTTTAACAAGGTATCTTCTTTGCTACTTGTATTCCCTCCTCCAAGATGTAGTATTTTAAAATTATTATCTTTGGCATATCTAACCATATAAAAAAACAGTAAATTATTAGGTCTATATGATAAATATTCATATTTAGAACAACCTAAATGATAGTGAAAATATGAGCCTGAAAAGAAACAAACAGTGGATGCAATCAGTTTATCTCCAAGATACGCACAAAATTGTACAATGTTTTTTAATCTAAAAAGATTATTAAAATATTCTTTATTAAAAAAAAGATAATCAATAGAATTCACCCTTTTCATAGTTTGATTATAAATTTCAGCAAATTCATCCTTTTTAAAATCTGAATTGTATATTTTTATATAAATATCATTACGTTTAGCTTTACTAATAGCTCTCATGGCCATCTTAGAAAAATTATTTTCAATAATATCTATTGTATCTAATAAATTAACACCAATAGTTAACCGATTAAATGTGCAATTTAAAAAATCATTAGAAAATATTTGAGTTCTAATAATTGGATGAAATCTTGAGAATTCTGCAATAATATTATTATCATTAGAAAATTGGCTAAAGCATTTGTAAAAATTTGCAATAAAAATATCATTTTGACAAGATGTTATTACTCCATTATATCCATAACAACCTTGTATATCATAATAATCTTTTTCTAAATCATACCCTATTTTATTAATATGATTTAATAAAAAAGGATATAATGCTATTTCCCCATTTTCTTCATAAACAAAACAAATTGCTTTTCCATCTCCATTACATTCATATAATCTATAAAGTTCGGGTGTGTAGTAAATATCATTCTGCTCAATAGGTAACATAGTAAGTAAATCATTCCATTCCTTATTATTTTCAATTGTTAAAATTTTGTACATTTCTAAATAAAATTTTTATTAATTGTTTCAATTATAACTTTTTTCCCAGCATTAAAAATCTTTTTATCAACTTCTGAAAACGCGTCATTTTCATCAACAGATACAGCTCTTTGACAAATTATTTTACCCGTATCAATACCATAATTAACATAATGCGTAGTAACGCCAGTTATCTTTACGCCATAATTTAAGGCTTGATCTATAGCTTTTACTCCAGGAAAACTAGGCAAAAGAGATGGATGAATATTAACTATCCGATCCTGGTATTTATCAAGAATGGTGGAAGTAATAATATAATTATATCCTGAAAGAAATATATAATCAATACAGTATAAGTCTAAATATTCCAACAATTTTTCTTCATAGGATAACTTTGTGTCAAAATCTTTTTTATTAATAAAAAAACTCGGAATTTGGAGTATTTTAGCCAAATTATATGCTTCAGATTGAGCATTTGTAGAAATTAATAACCCGATATCCGGTTTTATCTTATTTTTTAAATAAGAATTAATAATATAAATTGCTCCTCTCCCATAACCTGAAACAAAAATTGCAAATTTCTTTTTCATTTAGGAAATAATTTAATTAAGTTAATAAAAGACAAAAGTAATAGGCAGAGCAGAAGGATAAAAAAATTTCATTAACAATATTATGAAGCAGTAATTGGTTCCTGCCTGCACTGTCAGTTTCATAATTGTGGTTAAACCTCCAATAAAAACAGACCTCTATTATTTTTAAATAATTTTTCATAGTCTTTCAATAATGTTTAAATTAGGGCTATAGAAGAGCTAAAAAATATAGTATTTACTACTATTTGTGAACAATAATATTTGAATCATCCAAAGCAATATACAATATTTCAGATGGTTGTGTTTTTAACATTTTTTCAAATAATGCTGGCGTTGATTAAAAGCTTATGCTTTCATGTCCTACAATAACAATATTATGATTATCAATGTTATATGTTTTAACTATGTTAACCCGATTAGGACAAACCGATATTAACGATTATTAATAAATATGGGACTAAAGTCCCGATTGTCAATGGTTATATTAGGCCCCAGAATTAATTCTGGGCTTAAAAAAAACATAGTGTTAAAAAATTTATAAAATCTGTGAATTAGCCAAATTTAAAGGCTCCAATAAATAAATATATATTATAAAGCTAAATAACTAACATACTCAAAAAATTTTATTAACTGATTCTTTGAGCATTTCAATAACGTAATCTATTTCATCCATTCTAATATTAACAGAACAGGGAATATTTAGGGTATTATCAATTAAATTATATGCTTTTTCAATTTTATAGTTATAGCAAGTTTTATATGGCTTTTGCATATGATTAGGAAACCAAACAGGTCTTGTTTGAATCTTATTGTTATTCAAAAAATTCATAAGTGTATCCCTGTCTTTTCCATAAATGGCTTTATCAATCTGAAGAGCATACATCCAAATATTACAATTTGCATAAGAAGGAGTTTCTGCTAAGTGTAACCCTTGAATAAGGTCAATTTGCTGTTTATATTTAAAGTAATTTACTGATTTAATTTTAAGAAACTGGGGTAATTTTTCAAGTTGTGCAAGACCTAAAGCGGCCTGAATATTAGTTAATCTATAATTATATCCAATATCATTATGTATGTATCTAATTTCATCATCCTTAGCCTGTGTTGTAAAATATTTGGCTTTTAATGCTAATTCTTCCGAATCAGTAATAATCATTCCTCCACCTCCTGTTGTAATAATTTTATTTCCATTAAAAGAAAAGCATCCTAATTTGCCAATAGTTCCTGTATGCCTACCTGCATATTTTCCTTTATTATAAAAAGTCCCTAAACTTTCTGTTGCATCTTCTAAAATAGAAATATTTCTCTCATCGCATATACCAATTAACTCATCCAACCAGACTGCATTACCAAAAATATGAACAGGAATTATCGCTGATATTTTTTTCTTTGTTTTCTTATTATATGTACATTTTTCAGCTTCCCTATATTCAGTCTCATTAACTATAAAATCTATAACTTTTTTTATATCAATATTATAAAAATCATCACAATCCATAAATATCGGTTCAGCTCCTGCATACCTAACAACGTTTATAGGAGCTATAAATGTTACAGTAGGAACAATAACTTCATCCCCAGGTTTAACACCTGCAATAAGTAAAGAAATGTGTAAAGCTGAAGTTCCATTTACACAAGCTATAGCATGTTTTGATCCTGTATATTTTGCAATTTCTTTTTCAAATGCATCAACATATTTTCCAGCCGAAGAAACCCATTCTGTATCTAAACATTCTTTAATATATTTCCATTCATTACCTTTAATAGATGGAACTGAAAGTGGTATCATACAATATTAATATATATTCAATAAAATCAAATTGTTAATATTTAGTTTTTATAAATATCAGACCAAGGCGAGGTAATTAATCCTAATCTCAAAATATTATTAATTTCTCTTAATCCATCTGGAACAATCTTACTTATACTAAATCCAAGTTGTTTTTGTATCTTATCAAAATTCACACAATAATCTCTCGGATCTTCATCTTTCTTTATATAAGTTATTTTTGCATTAGGGATAAACTTAAGTATTTCGTCAGCTATCATTTTCTTCTGATAATTTTCTTTTGTACTCCCAACATTAAAGATATTTCTATCAACAATATTATATGGTGATTCTAGAACTAAAACACAAGCTCGGGCTAAATCTTCAACATGGCAATATGGTCGCCAAAATTGCTCTCCAAATATTTTTAGTTCTTTATTAAAGGTAACATCTCTAATAAATTCATTTACTGTAAGATCAAATCTCATTCTTGGAGATATTCCATAAACTGTTGCAAACCTTAAAGAAGTCGGCGTTAATTTATACTTTATAGGTGTATTGACTAAATAATTTTCAAATTTCACTTTAAGTTCTGCATATAAAGAGACAGGTTTAAGAGGAGATTCTTCATTAAGGATGCTATTATCGGAGGCCTTTCCATAATTACTACAGGTGGAGGCAAAAATAAAATTTTTAATATTTGTTGACGAATTACAAATATCAAATAACATTTTTGACCCTATCCAATTTGTTTCCTCAGCAATTTTAGGTTGACGGGCACAAGCAGGATCGCCTACAATAGCTGCTAAGTGTATAACCGCATCAATATCTTTAATGGCTTGTCTCATGATGACTTCATCCCTTATATCACCTTTTACAAATTCGAAGTTAGAATTGTTATATATACCTAAGAGCGATTCTCCGCCAAAATTTAAAATATCAAATCCCTTTACAAAAAATCCTTTTTGTAAAAGTTGTCTTACAAGCACAGACCCAATATATCCGGCAGCTCCAGTAACTAAAATTTTTTTCATTTATATATTATCTTTAAAATGGTCTTTATAAATATTTTGCGCTTTTTCAAAGTCGTCAACCCTTCCAATATCAAGCCAATATTCTTCAATAGTATATTTTGAAATTGGCATTTTGTTTTGTAACATTTCCTTAATCAGTTTATCCATTCCAAAGTTTTGATTATCAGGGATTAAGTCAATTATTTCTGGTTTAAAGATATATATACCTGCCAAAATATTAGTAATTATATTGGGTTTTTCTTCAATATCAGTTACATAATCTCCTTCATAATATATATTTCCAAATTGAAATGGGGTCATTATCTCTTTAATTCCAATTGTAAGTAATGATTCCTTTAAAGTTGCAAAATTATAAAAATTTTTGAAATTTAAAAGAGTAAGTATATCTCCATTCATTACTAGAAAAGGCTCATTTAATAAGTCTTTTAAAAGTTTAACGGGACCAGCGGTTCCGAGAGGAGTATTTTCCTTGCTGATAGTAAGTTTTACTCCATAATTAGACCCGTCTCCAAAAAATTTTTTTATATAATCAGATTTATAATTAGTTGCAAGAAAAATTTCATCAAATCCATGTTTTTTAAGATGTTCAATCTGAATCTCCATTACAGCTTTTTCTCCTATAGGAAGTAGCGGTTTAGGAATAATTTCTGTAAAAGGTTTTAAACGTGTACCTAATCCACCTGCAAGAATAACAGCCTTCATATTAAGTAAAATTTTATTTATATTAAATTCATTGCCTTAATCAACAAAATTAGTAAATTAATTCATTTTTTAACATTTTGATTTAATATTAATATTGAATTATAAACTGCTTAATTATGTTTAAATTCAGTATAATTTTTCAACCAAAAGAATATTGTTTTCTCCCATTTATAAATATTTCCAATAATATCCTTATTTCCCTCTGAAAGACTTTTTTCTACTGAAAAATTATTTAAACAATGCATTAAAACATCATTTAATTTCTGAATATTATCAATTCTTTTATAATAAACTCCGCTATCATCCAGTACCTGGTATGGGAGCCATTTTCCTGTTATCACAATATTTCCCGAATAAAGATGTTCAATCATTGCTCCTGATAACTGATCAAATAATACCATATTTATAAAAATATCAGTTATACACCTAAGTTCTGCAACTTCTTCATAGGATAAAAAATAATCAATTATTTTATAGTTATAATTTTTTAAAAATTTATTTATAGAGCTATGTAAATTATTAATATACTTTTTATTACCTCCATAAGTTATAGGAAAAAGAAAAAAAATTTGAAACTTTTTTAATTCAATTTCTGATAATAACTTTATAATTTTAAAGTGCTGATGGACATATCCTCCATACGAACCAACAGTAATTACAATACTATTTCTATCAATTCCATATTTAGTTTTGATTTTATATATATTATCTGACGTTTTAACTTCATCAATAAGATCCAAAATTTTTAAACCCCATGGACATACCTTTACTTTATCTATATCTATATACTTAAAATAATTTAAAAAGATTTTTCTAAGTTCAGGCGATGTAAAAGTAATAATATCAAACCTTTTATAATAATTTTTATAAAAAAAAAGAAAATAATTGGAATGCAAATCTGAACCATATACGCTGCTAATAAGTTTTGAGGACATTTTACTGATAGATCTTAAAAGTAAAATATATTCATATTTATTATATAAAATATGGCAGTAATCATAATATATTGTTATGTCTCTTTTAACTAAAAAAAAAGTATATAGTCTTGTAAAAAAAACAACTGGTAAAATTCTTTTCATAAAAGATGGAAGACTAAAATAAATTTTTTTTTCGGTTGTGATATAGTTGTAAAACAAATAATTATGAATATCACAACAATGTACAATAATACCTCTGGAAACAAAATTTTCTGCTAATTGTTGAGTAAATACATCGTCAGTTCTAGAAAATAGTAAAATTTTTTTTTGCAACTGTTCTTCCTTCTTCATATCTGAAAATGATCATAAATATAACTAATACAAAACTAATAGTTAATCATAAATGATAAAGTAAACATTATTAATTTTATTCTTGAGACCACTATAAAAATTCTCTTTTCATTATTTTTCATTTAATATTATTTTATAAAATACTAGTAATCAATTATAATTATTTACGTCTAAGCGCTTTTGCGGTAAGATTTATTATTTTTAGAGTTCTATCATTCTTAAATAATTCATAGTAAATTAATTAAAA